>JADZFP010000470.1 GCA_020849825.1 Saprospiraceae bacterium | reverse complement strand
CTTTATAATCTCTCAGAAACCACTCCGAGCGCAGGTCGAGGGTTTTGAGTTGCTCGGCTTCCGGCGCGTTTTTGACAAAATGCAGGGCGTAGACTTTTGAAAAAAAACCATACAAGCTCGACAGCGTGACGATAAACGGATTGCGGCGGATGTTGGCGGCGAAATACTGTTCTATGCGGGCTGCTTTGGCCAGGTCTTTGGTGGCCAGGGCTTTTTGCAGTTCGAAAACGTTGTAGTCTTTGCTGATGCCCACATATTCCTGTACGTGGTTGGGCGTCACGGTTGCGCCTGCCGGCAGGTTGAGCGCGAGTTTGTCGAGTTCGTTGGCCACTTTGGCCAGATCGGCGCCCAGGTAATCGGCAAGCAGTGCCGTGGCGGCCGGCTCGATGCCTATTTTGTGCTCCTTGCAGTAACCGGAAATCCATTCCGGCACCTGGTTGTCGTACAGTTTTTTGCTTTCGAAAACCAGGGCATGCGCTTTCAGGGCTTTGCCCAGTTTTGTATTAAGGTCGTATTTTTTGTGTTTGAAACACACCACAAACAGCGTGGTCGGCATCTGATTTTCTATATAGCCCAACAAATCACCCACGCCTTTCATCTCCTGGGCTTCGCGCAGGATCACAACCTGGCGCTCGCTCATCATGGGGTACCGCCGCAAGTAATCGAGCAAGCTGATGGCGTCCACATCCTTGCCGTACAGAACGGTCTGGTTAAAACTTCTTTCCGCTTCCGGCAGGGCATTGGCCTCGATGGCCTCGGAAATCTGATCGATAAAGAAGGGTTCTTCGCCGTGGAGGAAGTAGACGTTGGCAAACTTTCGGGCCCGGATGTCGCGAAGAATATCGTGAATGGTCATGATCGGCGGCGAAGATAAGGCACGCAATGTTGGCGGTTTTGGCCTCTTGCACGACTCAAATAAAATATTTTACTTAATTTATGTAGTTAACACAACTTTAATCATCACAAAGTAGTGTTATCGACAAATACACTTCCGTTGTACCATGAAACCTCAAAATTTTTTCCGAACCGTCGCCATCTCCGGTATTTTTTTCACCACCCTGCCAGGCTCGACCGGACAAGGCTGCGACACTCCTCCGGCCCCGCCGCCAACTCCTCCACCGGCAACCCCTCCATCCGTTCCGCCTGCCGCCATGCCTGCCGCTCAAACGGACAGCGCCGCCCCAAAAACCGGCCCCGCCGCTGTACCGCCGGTTGCCCGGCCGGGCTTTTTGCAAAATTGGGAATTCAACGGCGGGCAACTCACCCTGCCCTTCAAAATCAGAAAAAAAGAGGAAAAAAACACGTTCCGGCTGACGACCGACGTCACCATCGGCGGCTATATCGGCGCCAGTAAAGTCATTTCGGAAAAACACAACTACCGGCTGCTGGTGCCTGTTTCCGCCGGACTGACCTTCATCAATCTCGACAACAGCGCCTCGGCCCTCGATCTGGAAACACCAGTGGCCGACGTCGTGCCTGGTATCACCTGGTGTACCGGATTGATTCTGCAACTGGGCGACTGCAACGTGGGGCTGGTTGTCGGAAAAGACTATGCAAGCGAGGTGGGCGACGACTGGCAGTACAACGGCAAGTTTTGGTGGTCGTTTGCCATCGGGTATGCGTTTATCGGCGGCAAGGAGGATTGATTGGTGGTGGCCAGTTGTTCGGTTAAGCGCGGGAACAGCTATTACGCCTGTTGTTATGGCAATTGAAAGAGAAGATGTCATGCCGTGAAGAGGCGCGTATTTGCTCTCGTCATTTCCCATTGTTACATACGTTATGCCGCGATGCGGCACATATTTGCTCTCATAATTACCCATTGCTACATACGTTATGCCGCGATGCGGCAGTTGGGATCGGACGTACCCTGGCGTCTTTTTGATAAATGGAGCCCGAAATAACGAACGCATCGCGGCATAACGTATGTAGCAAATGGGTGTGATCGTAACACGCCGCATCGCGGCACAACGTATGTAGCAAACGGCAATCGCGTGATCGTTTCATGCCGCATCGCGGCACAACGTATGTAGCAAATGGGTGTGTGATCGTATCACGCCGCATCGCGGCACAAAGTATGTAGAAATGGGGGCGAGATCGTATCACGCCGCATCGCGGCACAACGTATGTAGCAAACGGCAATCGCGTGATCGTTTCATGCCGCATCGCGGCACAACGTATGTAGCAAACGGCAATCGCGTGATCGTTTCATGCCGCATCGCGGCACAACGTATGTAGCAAACGGCAATCGCGTGATCGTTTCACGCCGCATCGCGGCAAAATGTATAAACGACCGTCAGTTTTTCCTGTCGCGTCGGTTTTCCTTGCGATCCCGCTTGTTTTCAGCGCGGTCGCGTTTGTTTTCAGCGCGATCCGCTTTGTTTTCGGCGCGGTCCACTTTGTCTTCGGCGCGGTCGCGGCGATCCTCGGCTTTGTCGCGTTTGTCTTCCATTTTATCGCGTCGCCCGCCGTCGTGGTTGGCATCGCGGACGTCTTCGCGGCGGTCGCGGCGATCTTCGGCACGGTCGGCCTTGTTCTCGGCGCGGTCGCGGCGGTTTTCGGCACGGTCGGCTTTGTTTTCGGCGCGATCCGCCTTGTTTTCAGCGCGGTCAACTTTGTTTTCGGCCTTGTCGACCGATTGTGGTTGTTGGGCGCTCAATTGGGTCGTCAGGCCAAGGAAAAAGAGGCAGAAGAGCAGGAACAGATGCTTTTTCATGATAAACAGTATTGGGTTGGTTGAAAATTTCAGGTTTGGACGGTGAATTGCCCGGCCCGTTTAAAACCAGCCCGGCTTTTAACACGCGCTTAACTTCGGCGGATTTGTCAGCCATTGGCGAAGCCCGGATCGGTATGCAAAATACAGCGCCTAACATCTACCTTTCGCGGCGTTTTTTCAGAAAAATCTACCATCCTTCAATTATGAATTGCATCAACCGCCTTTTTCTTGCCGGAATGGCCTGTGTGTTTGGAGCGTCTCTTTCCGCCCAGATCGCTTTCAGCAACCAAACCAGTTTGTTACAAACGCCTGCGCATTACAGCGGCGTAGCGATTGCCGTGCTCGACCTCAACGGCGACGGGCTCGACGATATCGCCCGAATGAACCAGGGCTCAATCCTGGCGCTTGAATTACAAACTTCTCCCAATCAGCCATTTGTACACAAACCCGTGGCCGACCTCCCCGGCGGAAGCCAGTGGGGCATGTGCGCAGGCGACATGGACAACAACGGCTACGCCGACGTGGTGGCAGGCGGTTATCAGGATGGCGTCAAAGTGGTTAAATTCTCCGCCGACGGCGCTACCTATTCGATCCAGAACCTGATGAACCCGGGCATCTTTATGCAAGGGGTCAATTTTGCCGACATCAACAACGACGGCTGGCTCGACATTTTCGCCTGCCACGACGACGGTGTCGCCAAAATATTTTCCAACAACGGCGCAGGCCAGTTTGCCTTCGAGCCCAACTGGATTGATCTGACGACCTTTCCAACGTCCGACAATTCCGGCAACTACGGCTCGGTATGGAGCGATTTTGACAACGACAACGACCTCGACCTGTACATCGCCAAATGCCGCCAGGGCGTCAGCAACTCAGCCGACCCGCGCCGTATCAATCAGCTTTTTGTCAACAACGGCGACGGAACCTACACCCAGGATACCGCCAACGTGTACGGCCTGCGCATCGGCGCACAAAGCTGGACGGCCGATTTCGGTGATATCGACAACGACGGCGACTTCGACTGCCTGATCACCAACCACGACGTGCCGAGCATGCTGCTCGAAAACGACGGCGCCGGACATTTTACCAACATCGGAAGCGAGTCGGGTATCGCCTCCCAGATCACCGGGCTTCCCTTGCAGGGCGTTTTCCGTGATTTTGACAACGACGGCTTTGTCGATATCCTGATTGCCGGCTCGGAACACCATCTGCTGCGCAACAATGGCGACAAAACATTTACGGCCATCCCTAACCCGTTCGACAACAATGAAATGGAATCCTACGCAGTGGGCGACCTGAACCACGACGGCTTTCAGGACATCTACGGCGGCTATGCCGAGATCTATACCGATCCGAGCAACATTCCCGATGCGCTATGGATGAACCAGGGCAACGACAACCATTACTTCGGGCTTAGCCTGCGCGGCGTGCAAAGCAACCGCAATGGCGTGGGCGCCAAAGTCACCCTGTACAGCGCACTGGGCATCCAGATTCGCGAAGTGCGTTCCGGTGAAAGCTATGGCATCCAGAACTCCATGCTCATTCATTTCGGTATGGGGCAAATCACCACGATCGACTCCGTACAGGTTCGCTGGCCTTCGGGTCAGGTCGACTGGCTTTATAACCCGGCAGTCGACCAATACGTCGTTTTCCAGGAAGGCGGATGCCAGGTGCCGGGTGTGACGATCGAAGCGGCCGGCCCGACCGTCATTTGCAGCGGACAAACCACTGAAATTTCAGCCCCCGACGGCTTTGCCTCCTACCTCTGGAGCAGCGGCGATACGACCCAGACCATCCAGGCAGGCGCCGCCGGAACCTATTCCGTTGCGGTCTCGACCGAGGAGGGCTGCAGCGCGACTTCCAACGGCATTAATATAACTGTTGATCCGGTTGAGACGCCCACGCTTGCAATCGAAGGCGACACCTTGTTTTGTACGGGCGGCAGCGTAGTGCTCACCTCTTCGGAAGCAGCTTCCTACCTCTGGAACACCGGCGCCACCACGCAAAGCCTCGAAGTGACCGAGTCGGGCACCTATTTTGTCACTACGCAGGGACTGTGTACGACCTTCAATTCTGCTCCGCAGCAGGTGGTGGTGCTGAACGCCGCATTACCGGTGGCAACGCCCGATACCATCGTTGAAAATGAGTACGCCCTGCTTACGGCCATCGGCGACTCCCTGTATTGGTACGACGGGGAAGGCATGTTGGTAGGGACGGGCAGCAGTTTTGCCACGCCTCCTTTGCTGGAAAACACGACTTATTATGTCGAAAACCACCTTACCACCGACATGCCCGACCAGTTTGTCGGTCCGGCCAACCACGAGGGTACGCAACTCAGCGGCAACCAGTTCAACGGCGCTTTGATCTTCGATTGTTATTCACCATGCAGGCTGGCCACGGTAAAAGTGTATACCGCTACTGCTGCCGTGCGCAAAATCGACCTGAAAAACAGCCAGGGTGATGTTTTGGCTTCTCATACCGCCGCCATTCCGGTAGGCACTTCCATCATTGCGCTCAATTTTGACCTGCCGGTAGCCAACGACCTTCAACTGACGACCGATGCCGGAATCAACCAAACCAATTTGGGAACGGTAAGTCCGCAACTGCGCCGCAGCGACGTCAATGTGAATTACCCCTACGTCATGCCGGGTTACATCAATATCAAAACGTCCGACCTGGCCAACGACCGTTACTACTACTTCTACAACTGGCAGATCGATTTCCCGGGTGTCGAATGTGTTAGCGATCAGGTGCCGGTCACGGTGGTCGTTACGCCTGTGTCCGGCGTCGATCCCGACCCGGCTTTCGCCCGTTCCTTGCGTTTGTACCCCAACCCGACCGGCGGTACCGTGCAGGTTGATATGGAAGGTTTTGCCGGCGGTGCGGTTCAATTCTCCATTCGCAACGCCCAGGGCGCCTTGCTGCGCACTTCAAGCTTATCGATGCCTTCGGGAAATACAACCCAGACGGTCGACCTCGGCGACTTGCCGCGCGGACTCTACTCGCTCGAATGGGCGCATGAGAAAGGCGTGGTTGTGCGTCAGGTGGCGGTTCAGTAACGGTTATGGGGAGAAGCGTCGTTTCGAGGTTGTTCGATTTGCGATTGGATTTTCGAATAATGAATTTTGATTGATTTAAAATCAACAATCCCAATTCTATTCGCAAATTGGAAATCGGAAATCGAATAAATCGCAAATCGAGTAACCTCGAAACAACGTTTCTTCACTTGTAAATATCCACTTTCCGCTCCTCCGGCGTAGCGAAACCCCGGTACATGCCTTCCGAATTGAAGGGCAGTGCGATATTGCCGTTTTTGTCGACGGCGATCAAACCGCCTTCACCGCCTTTTTCCACCAGTTTTTTATTGACCACAAGTTCGGTCGCTTCCTGCAGCGACAAACCTTTGTAGGCCATGAGCGCCCACACGTCGTGGGCCACGGCGTAGCGGATAAAATATTCGCCGTGACCCGTGCAGGATACGGCGCAAACGTTGTTGTCGGCATAAGTGCCCGCGCCGATAACGGGCGTGTCGCCCAGGCGATTCCAGCGTTTGTTGGTCATGCCCCCTGTGCTGGTTCCGGCAGCCAGGTTGCCCGACTGGTCGAGCGCGACACAGCCCACGGTGCCAAATTTGTAATCGGGGTTGCGGGTCAGGCTGCCGGTTTTGCTTTTTTCTTCCTCCAGCATTTTTTGCAGTGTATTCCAGCGTTCCTCGGTGTAAAACCAGGCCGGCGACACCGTGTCGATGCCGTTTTCGAGGGCGAATTGTTCGGCGCCGCGACCGGTGAGCATGACGTGCGGCGATTTTTCCATTACCGCCCGGGCCAGCAGAATGGGGTTTTTTACAATCGTCACACCGCCCACCGCGCCCGCCATCTGGGTGCGGCCTTCCATGATGCTGGCGTCGAGTTCATTGCGTCCTTCGTGGGTGAATACGGCGCCCCGGCCGGCGTTGAACAAGGGGCAATCTTCGAGCCATTGGACGGTTTGCGTGACGGCGTCGAGTGCGGAGCCGCCGTTGCGCAGCACGTTTTCGCCGATTTGCAGGGCGCTGTCGAGGGCAGCCCGGTAGCGGGCCTCTTTTTCCGGCGTCATTTCAGCCCGGCCCAGCGCGCCGGCGCCGCCGTGGATGGCGATGGCCCAGGCCGGGCGTTTGTGTTCGCTCATGTCAGGTGAGGAAGAATTGGAAGAAGATTGCCGGCATGCAAAGCCGGTCAGGAGGATACAGCATAAAATTACAGCCGGTAGCGGAGTGAATTTTGTCATGGTTCAAGTTTTTACTGCCGAAAAGTCTAATTTTTGCAGCAAAATCCGACTCATGAAAATTCTAATCATCGGCGGCGGGAACATGGGCCTCACATACGCCCAGGCTTTTTTGAGGAGCAGAATCGTGACTGCCGACAATTTGATGGTGCTTTGCCGGACTTATGAAAAAGCCAACCATCTCAGCCAACACTACGACGGCCGTTTTTTCAGCGATCCGGCCTATTGCGTCAAAGACGCCGACCTTTGCATTTTTGCCGTAAAACCGCAGGATTCCGGGCGACTGTTTGCCGAAATTGCGCCGCTGGTTGATCCCGGTCAAGTTTTTCTCAGCATTATGGCCGGGGTTCGGTTGTCGACTATTTCCGATACGCTCGGGGTGCAAAAAGTCATCCGGGCCATGCCCAATCTGCCGGCACAGATCGGCGCCGGCGTTACGGCCTTTACCTCCACCGATGCCGTGACGCGTATCGAACTGGTCACGGTGCAAAACCTGTTGAACACCACGGGCAAAACCTTGTACGTGGAGCAGGAAGACATGATCGATGCCGCCACGGCGATTTCCGGCTCCGGCCCGGCCTATGTTTACTTTTTTATGAATGCCATGATCGAAGCCGCCAAAAACATGGGTTTTGCCGCTTCGGAAGCCGAATTGCTCGTCAGCCAGACCTTTACCGGCGCCGTGGATCTATACAACAACAGCGATTTTTCCTGCCAGGAATGGATTGCCAAAGTAGCCAGCAAAGGCGGTACGACCGAAGCCGCCCTGCGGATTTTTAACGATACGGAATTGCATCAGAGCGTGATGGCCGGTGCGGAGGCTGCACTCCGGCGCGCCCGAGAGCTCGGGCAATAATTGTCTGTTTTTTCGTCCGAATCAGACCGGTTTTGTTTTAATTAATGTCAAATAAATTGAATCCCTTGCCGGATTCAGGGGAAGGCCCTACTTTGGACGGTCAAAGTGCAACCCTGTCTTTTTTTTCACTAAATCTTATGCTTCACAGCCTATGATGAACGAATATGTACGCGCGGTGATGACCACGGACGTGATCACCCTGACGCCGGAAAATACCCTTGGCGATGCGCGTCGGATTATGCTGGAAAAACACATTCACCACCTGCCCATTGTCGAAGGAAAAAAATTGGTGGGTATCATTTCTTCCTGGGATATTTTCAAATCCGGCAAATCCGCCGCAGAATGCGAAAACGTCCCCGTCACCGAAATCATGGTGAACAAAGTAGCGGCGCTCGACCCCGATCAACACCTCGGCGCCGTGGCTGAAGTCTTGAAAGAGCACCTTTTCCACGCCGTGCCGATTGTCAACGACGACCGCGAACTGATCGGCATCGTCACCTCCACCGACCTTATCCGCTACGAATACAACAAGGAATATCCGGAGGATTTGAGCAAATTCGTGTCGGAGAATATGTAATTCCTCTTCGGTATTGAACCGTAGCCCGTGGCCATTGTTTGGCGTGTCAAAACGCAGACAATGGCCACATTTACTTTAAAGCGGGTGCAACGCCTGCCCATATCGCTCGAACACGCCTGGGACTTTTTCTCCGCACCCGGCAACCTCAAGGAAATCACGCCGCCCTACATGGGCTTTCACGTGCTCTCCGACCCCGATTTTCTTTCTCACATGTATGCTGGTCAGATCATCGACTACACGGTAACACCCGTCCTGGGTATCCCGCTGTATTGGATGACGGAGATTACTCACGTGGAGCATCAGAAGTTTTTTGTCGACGAACAACGCGTAGGCCCTTACGCGATGTGGCACCATCAGCACCATTTCAAAGCCGTGCCGGGCGGCGTGGAAATGACCGACCTGGTGCATTACCGTCTGCCGCTGGGTATACTCGGCCGTCTCGCGCATGTGTTGTTCGTACGCCGGCAACTGGAAACCATCTTCGCGTATCGCTGGAAAAAACTGGAGGATTTATTCGGAAAAATGCCCTGATTAACGGCTTTTCCACGGCGCAGGCAAATCGATTTCCCGCACTTCGCCAGGTTGCATATCGCCCCGCAAAATATCGCCGATAGCCACCCGCACCAACCGCAAAACCGGCAACCCGACGGCTGCACACATGCGGCGCACCTGCCGGTTTTTGCCCTCCACCAGCGTAAGTTCGAGCCAGGCGTCGGGCACCGTTTTGCGAAAACGGACCGGCGGATGCCGTTCGGGCAGTTCAGGTTGAACCGTTAATACTTCCACCTTTGCAGGCCGGGTTTGAAAGGATTTTCCGTCGATCCGGATCGTGACGCCCGCCCTCAGTTGTTCAAGAGCGGCCTCATCGGGTATGCCCTCCACCTGCGCCCAATAGGTCCTCGGATGCTCGAAACGCGGGTTGAGCAGGCGGGCGTTCAGCGATTTGTCGTTGGTGAGCAGGAGCAGCCCCTCGCTGTCGGCATCGAGGCGGCCGACCGGATATACGTCTTTGGGAAAGACAACATCCAGATCGGCCAGGGTGCGTTGCTCCGGGGTTTCGCGGGAAAATTGCGACAACATGCCGAAGGGTTTGTACAGGAGGAAATACCGCGGTTTCATGCCGCAAAGTTAGGCGCAATGCACGACGGCAGTTTGTTGTGCAATGCTCTCCTGGTGCACGGCGGAGAGAAATTTTTCCACAAATTCGTCGCTCAGGCCTCGCTTGCGGCCCTCGGCGAATGATTTTTCGAGAATCTGGCTCCAGCGTCCCGTTTGCAGAATGGCGATGTTGTTGCGCTGTTTGTAGCGCCCGATTTCCTGGGCGCAGCGCATGCGGCGGGCCAGCAAGTTGAGCATTTCCAGGTCGATCTCGTCGATCCTGTGCCGCAGGTGTTCGAGGTTTTCCAGAAACTCCGGATTGTCGGTACTGGCTTGCGGCACCACCAGTTGTCGCAGCATTTCACCGTAGGCAAACGGCGTGATTTGCTGTTTGGCATCGCTCCATGCCTCGTCGGGGCGGTTGTGCACTTCGGTCATCAGGCCGTCGTAATTGAGATCGAGGGCCTGCTGCGCCACTTCCAGGAGGTCGTCGCGGTTGCCGCAGATGTGGCTGTTGTCGCAAAGCAGGGGGAGTTCGGGCATGCGGCGGCGCAGTTCGATGGGGATTTCCCACCAGGGGGCGTTGCGGAATTTGGTTTTGGCATACGCCGAAAAGCCGCGGTGAATGGCGCCTATGGGGCCCACGCCGGCATTTTGCAACCGTTCAATGGCGCCGATCCAGAGATCGAGATCGGGGTTGACCGGGTTTTTTACCAAAACCGGCACCTCGACGCCGCGCAGCGCGTCGGCAATCTCTTGCACAGAGAAAGGGTTGACGGTGGTGCGCGCGCCGATCCAGAGCACGTCGACCCCGAATTTGAGGGCTTCATAGGCTTGCTGGCCGGTGGCGACTTCGATGGTGGTGCGCAGGCCGGTTTCGGCTTTTACCCGCCGCAACCAGGGCAGGGCCGCGGCGCCGTTGCCTTCGAAGGCGCCCGGGCGGGTCCGGGGTTTCCAGATGCCGGCCCGGAACAGGTCGATGCCCTGACTGGCCAGGCTGTGCGCGATATCGAGCACTTGTTCTTCGGTTTCGGCCGAGCAGGGGCCGGCGATGAGGTAGGGGCGGGAAGCGGATTTGGAAAACATGTCTTTTATTCAGATTGGTTATTATTAATGAATGTTATAGTGTGTGCCGCCTGGATTTCAGCGAGTGGATTAATAAACCCTATAAACCTTATCAACCTCATCAACCTTTTCACCGTCAGGAATGAAGGATGCGCCGGATGTCGTTGGCCTTGCGAATCAGCCGGTCGAATTCTCCGAAGTCCTTCTTGATCAGCAGCGTACGAAACCGGCTGACGGTGTTGATGAATTCGTCGAGCACGTCGAGCACGTTTTCGCGATTTTGCCGGAAAATGGGTATCCAGGTATCGGCGTTGCTTTTGGCCAGCCTGACGGTGCTGCTGAAACCGCCGCTGGCGAGTTCGAAAATCCGTTCTTCCTCGCGCTCTTTTTCCAGTACGGTGAGCGCCAGGGCAAAGGAGGCGATGTGTGAAATATGGCTGACGTAGGCGACGTGCAGGTCATGGTCGGCGCCGTCGAGTTCGACGAGCCGCATACCGAGGGCGGCGTACAGGTTTTGTACTTTTTCCAGGGCGTCGGGTGCGCTGTGGCCGGTGTCGCAGAGCACGCAGCATTTGCCCTCAAACAAACCGCTGACCGCTGCCCGGGGGCCTGAAAACTCCGTTCCGGCCATCGGGTGGGTTGCCACGAAGCGGTCGCGGCGCGGGTGGCCGGCCACGGCTTCGAGTACGGCCTGTTTGGTAGAGCCTACATCCATCACCACCTGAGTGGAACCGATTCGGTCGAGCAGATCCGGAACCAGGCGACTCAGATGGTCGACAGGAGTGGAACAAATAATCAGTTCGCTTTGCGCAACCGCCTGATCGAGCGGCAAAAACGCGTCGATCAGGCCCAGCGACAGGGCTTGCTGGCCATGCTCGGGGCGGCTGTCGACCCCGATCAGGCGCCGGGCCAGCCGGCGTTCGCGGAGATCGGTTGCCAGCGAGCCGCCGATCAATCCAAGTCCGATAATGCTGATAGTCATGACAGGTTTGTTGAAGTTTGAACCCTGTTTTTCAGCTGAAAATGCTGCACTCGTTCCAGTGCTTCATCGAACACCGCAACTGGCTGGCACAGCGAAATGCGGAGGTACTGCTCTCCCGCGCTGCCAAATATGCCCCCCGGCGTAAGGAATACCCTGGCATCGTGCAAAAGCCTGTCGCTCAGGGAATACGCATCGGGATATTGCGCGGGTATGCGACCCCAAACGAACATGCCCTGCTGGCCTTCCGGCACCTGGCAACCCGCCATTTGCATCACGGCCACTGCTTTTTGCTGCCGGAGCCGGTACTGGTCGTTCAGTTCGCGGTACCAGGATTCATCTGCAGACAGGGCTTTTGCGGCAGCCAGTTGTACGGCCTGGAATTGGCCGGAGTCGAGGTTGCTTTTGAAGCGCAAGACCTCGCTCAGGTAGCGCCCTTTGCCCAACAGGGCGCCCACGCGCCAGCCGGCCAGGTTGTGCGATTTGCTGAGCGAGTTCAGTTCGAGGGCGATGTCGAAGGCATCTCTGGCAGCGAGGATACTCAGCGGCCGGTCGTTGAGGATAAAACTGTACGGATTATCGTTGACGATCAGAATTTTATGGGCTTTTCCAAATGCCACCACATCCTCGAAAAACGCTTTATCGGCTGCCGCGCCGGTCGGCATGTGCGGATAATTGATCCACATGACTTTGACCTTCGAGAGGTCGGCGCCGGCCAGGGCGTCGAGATCGGGCAGCCACTTGTGCCGTTCGTCGAGCGTGTATTCCCGCACTTCTGCGCCGGTCAGGCGGGTGGCGGCCCGGTAAGTGGGGTAGCCCGGGTTGGGCGCCAGGGCTTCGGCGCCGGCTTCCAGAAAAGTAAAGGCAATATGCGCAATGCCTTCTTTCGAACCGATCAGCGGCAATACTTCCTGATCGGGCGCGATGGAAACGCCGTAGTGCCGGGCATACCAGTCGGCCCAGGCGCGGCGTAAAGCCGGCAGGCCGGTGTACGACTGGTAGCCGTGCGCGGCGGGATCGGCGGCGCTGGTATGCAGTGCCGCTACCACGTCGGGGTGGGGTGGCAGGTCGGGCGAACCGATGCCCAGGTTGATGACCGGATGGCCTTCGGCGCGCATTTGAGCGATCTCGCGCAGTTTTGTGGCGAAGTAGTATTCCTGAATGCCGTCGAGGCGGCTGGCGGGTGCGATCATGGCGAGCGGGATGTTCAGACGAGATCGCCGGGTTTGTAAATGCCCAGCACCTGACAGGACTGCGTGAGGGCGTCGAGCAGGCGCAGGGTTTCGGGGATGATCTCAGGATTTTCCAGGATGAAATCGACGAAAAACAGGTATTCGCCCACTTTGCCCACCCGTGGGACCGATTGTATTTTGGTCAGGTTGGCGCTTTGCGCAGCGAGCACGCTCAGGATGCGGCTCAGGCTTCCGCTGGTGTGGGGGGCAGTAAAACTGACCGATATTTTCCGTCGGCTTTTGCCCCAGCCGGCGGGCCGGAGCGCGGTATCGCCGCGTTCGAGCACGAGAAAACGGGTGACATTGGCCTCATGCGTTTCAATGCCGGGCGCCAGTACCGACAAGCCGTAGAGTTCGGCGGCCAGGGCGCTGCCCACGGCTGCTATTTCCCGCCGCTGATGGCTGGCGATACGCGCGGCAGCGGCGGCGGTATCGTCGGTTTCGATGAGGCGCAGGTGGGGGTGTTGTTCGAAAAATTCGGCGCACTGGGCCAGTGCCATAGGGTGGGAGTGGACTTCCGTCAGGGCTTCGATCGGTACGCCGGGCAGGGCCAGCAGGTTTTGCCGAATGGGCAGAAATATCTCGCCGGTGATCACCAGACGGCTGTTTTTCAGCAAATTGTAATTGCCCAGAATACTGCCGGCAATGCTGTTTTCGATGGCCATCAATGCAGCGTCGGTTTCGGACGGGTTTTCGGCGCGCCGGACGAGTTCGGCAAAAGAGGCGGCCGGCACCACTTCCACGGCATCGTGGAAAAACTGCCGGGCGGCAATTTCGTGAAATGCGCCGCGCACGCCCTGTATCGCCACGCGGCGAACGGGCAAGACAGGCGCCTGGGAGGGTTGTGTAAATGGTAATGTGCTCATGTTCGGGTGAAAGCGGGTGAAAAAGAAAACGGGAGTTCCCGCGTTGCAGGAACTCCCGTTCTGGTGGTGATTTTTGTTTTTAAACCGTCACACCATCGCGCATAGGCTGTTCCTGTCGCTCTTTCCGTAAAAGAAAAAGTAACCAAAATAGCCAAAGAAAAATGCGCTGTGCTGGTGCATACGTATTACTGTACTGATGCGGCAAAGATGGGCGCTATTCCCGAACCAAACAACCCGGCGCCGTAAATTTTTTTTCAGCAATGCCGCAGTGACCTACATTTGTCAACGTCAAACCCTTTTCCTTCACCCTCCAAATTCCTCGTTTCCGCCATGCGTATTTTGTTTGTTTTGACTTTTTGCCTCGCCTTTTCTGCGATTTCGGCGCAAAAAGTGTATCAACCCAACTGGGCCTCGCTCGACCAGCGCCCGACTCCCGAGTGGTGGCAGGATGCCAAATTCGGAATCTTTATTCACTGGGGCGTCTATTCCGTACCGGCATTTACCCCCAAGGGCCGCTATGCAGAATGGTATCAGAACTCCCTGACCCAGAACGACCCGGACGGCATTATCAATACCTACCACCAGATCAATTTCGGCTCCCGTACCTACTACGACCTGGCCGACGATTTTCACGCAGAACTCTTCAATGCCGACGACTGGGCCAATCTTTTCCAGTATTCCGGCGCCAAATACGTCGTACTGACCTCCAAACACCACGATGGCTTTTGCCTCTGGCCCAATGAAGACGCCAACCGCAACTGGGGCATTCCCTGGAACGCCGCTTCCCGGGGCCCGCGCCGCGACCTGGTGGGCGAACTGTTTACCGCCCTGCGCAAAACCTCCGTCAAACCCGGACTGTACTACTCGCTCTACGAGTGGTACAACCCGCTCTGGCGCTACGATCAGCGTCGCTATGCCGAAGACCACATGCTGCCCCAACTTTACGAACTGGTACAAAACTACCAACCCTGGGTGCTCTGGGCCGACGGCGACTGGGATGCCTCTCCGGAAACCTGGCAAACGCCCCAGTTCCTTTCCTGGCTCTACAACCAAAGCCCCGTGCGCGACTACGTGGCCGTCAACGACCGCTGGGGCGCCGGTGTCCGGTTTAGCCACGGCGGCTTCTATACGCCTGAATACCAACCTGATCTGGATTTTCCCAACCACCCTTGGGAAGAAAGCCGCGGCATCGGTTATTCTTACGGCTACAACCGCGCAGAGGATGCCTGGGACTACAATTCTGCCCAGTCGCTGGTACTCCAGCTGGTCGACAAGGTGTCGCGCGGGGGCAATTTCCTGCTCGATATCGGTCCCGACGCGCACGGCCAGATACCGCCTATCATGCAAGACCGCCTGATCGAAATGGGCAAGTGGCTGCAAGTCAACGGCGAAGCCATATACAATACCCGCCGCTGGCGCAACGATTGCCAGTGGAGCGCCGGCAACCGCAATTTTACCCCCGAGCTCATCGACAAATGGAAAACCGGCGGCGACCTGATCCTCAAACAAACCGTCAACCCCGATCCGGGCTTCGCCGTAAAAGAAGTCTTCTTTACCTGGAATCCCAAGCAAAACGCCCTGTACGCCATTTTACCCAAATACCCCGCCGACCGGAAAGTCATTTTGCGCGGCATCCAGTTGCCTGCCAATACCGAGGTGACGCTGTTGGCCACGAAGGAAAAACTGCGCATCGAGGCCCAGCAAGGCGGCAACACGGTGATCTATCTGCCTGAATACAATCCGTCCAAATTCACGACCGATTATGCCTACGCTTTGAAAATCAACAACTACGGCACTTTTATCGCTACACCCGACATCGATTTGCACTACAATCCGCTGTCGATGCAGGCTACCATGGACATCAAATGCGCCACGCCCGGCGCCAACATCCGGTACACCACCGACGGCACCGAGCCTCGGGAAAATTCCAACGCCTACACCACTACGGTACCGGTGAGCGGCTCGGGTCTCATTCGCGCCAAAGCCTTTAAATCCGGCTTGTTGCCCAGCGGCGAAGACTCCGTACGGGTCAAATCGTACCGAATGCAGCCCAGCTTGTCGATGCTGCGCGAACCTGCGCCCGGCTTGCGGGCACAGGTGCTGACGGCTTCGAAGTACAATTCCAATACGATACAGCGCGACGGCCGGGTAGAGCGGGAAAACGAAGTGTACGATTTTGTACTCGATCCCCTTTGCAACACCGACCGATGCGGGATGATCTGGACCGGTTTTGTCAAAATAGCCCGTACAGGCGGCTACGAGTTTTCACTCGAAAGCGACGACGGCAGTTTGTTGTACCTCGACAATGAACTGGTTGTCAACAACGACGGCGATCACAGCAACCAGACCCGTACCGGAATGGCACTTTTGCAACAAGGCTGGCACAGCATCAAAGTGGTGTATTTCAACAGCGGCGGCGCGGCCAACCTGAAAGTACAATTCGGTACCGTGGGTGGCGCCAAACAGGATTTTGTTCCGGCGCAATTGGCGCATTGAGGTTGTGCGGAACGCAGAATCACAGGAATCACTACGCCGAATAAAGTTTCACGCAAAGCCATAAAGACGGCCAGGAGGCAAATTCTTTGCACGCTTTGCGGCTTTGCGTGAAATAGAAACCGGCTTTCATTTTCGCAATTCTAACGCAATAACCATTTAGTGCAGGGCCGGTAGCTTACTTTTGTCGGTCAATCCGACAAAGACACCACTCCCCGTCCGTCTTATTTAACAATCAGTTGCTGCCTTATGTATCTGCTGGGTAAGATCATCAAAACCGGAATCCGTCTCGGCGCCACCCGCGAAGAGACCCTTTTGTCTCCCCTCAATCAACAACGGCATCAACTCCGTCGATTGCTGCTCGAATCCCGCGATACGGCGATTGGAAAAGCATACGGCTTTCACGACATACTGACGACGCGCGACCTGATCGGTGCGTTTCAGCAGAACGTCCCGATTCACGATTACGACAAAATCTACAACGATTGGTGGTCGAAGGCGCGCAACGACGAAATGGATGTTTCCTGGCCCGGCCAGATTCCGTGGTTTGCGGTCAGCAGCGGCACTTCGGGCGCCAGTTCGAAGTATATTCCGGTCACGGCGGAGATGATCCGGGCGATGAAAAAGGTATCGCGGCGGATGTTTTGCGACCTTTCCAAGTTCGACCTTACGCCCGATCAATTTACCCGCCAGATGCTGATGGTGGGCAGTTGTACCCGGCTTGTACGGGAAGGCGAGCATTTCGTCGGCGACATGTCGG
The DNA here is from genome assembly GCA_020849825.1 of Saprospiraceae bacterium. Lineage (GTDB taxonomy): Bacteria > Bacteroidota > Bacteroidia > Chitinophagales > Saprospiraceae > M3007. The sequence goes on along the minus strand of JADZFP010000470.1, from coordinate 1,678 downwards.
GCATCATCGGGATGAACCGACCGTTCTGGCTCGAACGCTATTACCGGCCCGGCAAACACATCACCGACCTGCCCGAATGGGATTTGCGCATTGAAAAAATAGCCGAAGAAGCGCCGGGCTGGGATATCGGATTTATTGTAGGCAATGTGGCCTGGGTGCAACTCATCTTCGAGCGTATCATCGAACGGCATAAATTGAATAACATTCATGATATCTGGCCTAATTTCCGCTTCCTGACCCACGGCGGTATTTTCTTCGAGCCCTATCGCGTCACGTTCGAACAATTGATCGGACGCCCGGTCATGTACATGGACAGTTACATGGCCTCGGAAGGCTTTATCGGCTACCAGACCCGGCCCGATTCGCGCGACATGAAACTGCTTACCGACTGTCGCCTTTTTTATGAATTTGTACCTTTTGACGATCAAAACTTTGATGAAAACGGCGATTTGAAGCCCGGCGCCCGGGCGTTTGCTATCGATCATATCGAGGCGGATCGGGAATATGCCATTTTGCTGACCACACCTTCCGGTGCATGGCGGTATTTGCTGGGCGATACGGTAAAATTTACCGACCTGGCGCGATTGGAATTCAAGGTAATCGGCCGGGTGAAACACTATTTAAGCGTTGTTGGCGAACACTTGTCGGTCGACAACATGAATGAAGCGATCCGGCAGACCGACCTTGAACTGGGCGTAGGTATAAAGGAGTTTACCGTAATGGCAGTACCCAACGGCTCCCACTGGGCGCACCAATGGTTTATCAGCGCCGATCACCCGGAGATGTTGAACTCCGTACAGCTGGCCGGTGTACTCGACCGGCATTTGCAAAAAATAAACGACGACTACGCCGTCGAGCGGCGCTATGCCCTGCAGGAAGTGCGGGTGGAAGTGCTGTCGCACGAGTTCTTCTACCGCTGGCTCGACAGTCAGGGCAAGCTGAACGGGCAGGCCAAGGTGCCGCGTGTTTTGAAAGGCAAGGCGCAAGACAGTTTTGAGCAGTTTTTGCGCAATGAATTGAAGACGCTTTAACGCGATTACTGTGTACGAGGCAACGAATACGCCGCCTTCATAGATGCTCATCGCCATTTTATCGAATCAATCCGGTCGCCCCGGGCCACCTGAATTATCTTCGCTGTTACAAAAGCGCGGCACGTCTTTGGAATGCTAAAACCGCCGCGCTTACGCTCACGCCATGCGTCAAATTCTTCGTATCCTCTTCGAAGGCGCCTCCCAGGCCTGGCAGCAGTTGATGGCCAACAAGCTGCGCTCCTTCCTGTCGTTGCTCGGTATTTCGATCGGTATCTTCTGTATCATCGGGGTGAAAAGCGCCGTCAACTCGCTGGAAGACAATATCCGCAACAGTTTTTCCAAACTGGGCAACGATGTCATTTACCTCGAGAAATTCTCCTGGTCGGAAGACCCCGGCGCCAATTACTGGAAATGGATGCGCCGTCCCAATTTCACCTTCTCGGAGTATGAAGCCCTGGATGAACGACTGGACAACGCCTCAGAAATCGCCTACTGGCAATATCTGGGTTCCAAAACGGTCAAATGGCAGTCGTCGAGTGTTGAAAACGTGGCCTTCCTCAGCTGCACGGAAAACTGCGCCAATATTTTCCGGCTTGAATTCGAGGGCGACGGCCGCTATTTTTCTTCCACCGAATACCAAAGCGGCG
>JADZFP010000469.1 GCA_020849825.1 Saprospiraceae bacterium | reverse complement strand
GCCGCAACATCGCCTGGCCGGTATCGGATTGCAGGGCGGCAAAGCGAAATACTCCGCGGCGGTCGCGCAACAATACCCATTGCACAGCGCCGTTGCAGAGGTTACAGACGCCGTCGAACAGCAGTACCGGAGATTTAACTTGTGGTTCCAATCTTTTTAATCTTTTTTGCGTGAGAAAATCCTGGTCCGTTCACCCGCTAACCGATTGTTTTGATCCATGCCTACCGCGCTTACCATCGTTTTTGTCGGCATTACGATATTTTTGTCGCACTACTTTGCCACACTCTTTGCCCGCACGAAGATACCGGATGTGTTGTGGTTGTTTACCATCGGTTTGCTTCTGGGACCGGTGGGCGGGCTCGTTCGGCCGGAAAATTTTGGAGCGGTAGGGCCGGTTTTTACCACCATCACCCTGGTGTTTATTTTGTTTGAAAGCGGCATCGATCAGCGGCTCGAACCCCTGATCAATTCGCTGAGCGGAACGGCAAAAATCACTACTTATAACTTCATCGGCACCTGTCTGGTTGCCGGCGGCATCGCTTATTTCTACACCGACCTCGGTTTGTTGCGTTCGCTGATGCTGGGCAGCATCGTGGGTGGCACGTCTTCGGCCGTGGTGACGACGCTGGCCCGACAGTTTCCGATGACCGAACGCACGAGAACGATTCTGGTGCTGGAATCGGCGTTTTCGGATGTTTTTACCCTGGCTGTGCCGCTGACTCTGCTCACGGCGTACAAGATCGGCAAGGTCGATGTAGCCTTCGTGACGGGCCAGATGATCGCGGCGTTTATCCTGGCGGCCATGCTGGGTATTTCGGGGGCGTTTTTGTGGGGCGTCCTGTTGCGCCGCATGCGTTTGTTGCAAAATACGGTGTTTACCACCCCGGCTTTTGTGTTCATCATCTACGGTTTGGTGGAGCTGCTGAATTATTCGGGACCAATCGCTGCCCTGGCATTCGGTATTACCCTGGGCAACATGGACGTGCTGGGGCCGCCCATCATGCGCAACGTGTTGTCGCGCAAACCCATCTCATTGAACGAGAACGAACGCGCCTTTTTTTCCGAAGCGGTTTTTCTGCTGCGCACCTTTTTCTTTGTCTACATCGGTATTTCCGTGCGGCTCAACGACTGGTGGCCGATGATTCTCGGTGCGGTCATCACCGGCGCCTTGTTTGTGGTTCGTATCCCGATCGTGCGTATATCCATGCCGCGCAGTACGCCCCGAAAAGACGCCGCTTTTGCCTCGGCGATGATCCCGAAAGGCCTCGGCGCGGCGGTGTTGGCCTCTTTGCCGGCCCAGCAGGGAGTACCGGGCGGCGATATGATTCAGTCGGTGGTGTTTTCCATTATCCTTTGCACCACGCTTTTTACCACGGCTTTGACATTTCTGGTAGACAAAACCTGGCTGGCCAACGTTTATATCTGGCTTTTCGGCCTCATGCGCATGGGCCGGAAGTATGCCGAACAACCCTCGGAAAACGTATCCGAAGAAGAGACCGAGTTGAGTGAGGATATTGTGGAAAGCGAAATTCCCGCCCGCGAACTGGACGAACTCGGCGATGACCCGCCGGAAGAGAAAGACAAACCAGGGTGATTTTGGCGTAAATTTGCGCGTTTTTTTAGAACCCTGTAAGGGTTTTAAACCCTTACAGGATTGACCGTTATCAGAACGCTGTAAGGGTTAAAAACCCTTACAGCGTTGCCGGAACTCGACATGCAAAAACTACGATACACCCTCTCCCTGCTGCTGCTACCGCTGCTGCTCGCCGCGCAGCAACCGACGGTCGCATCGCCGGCGGATACAGCTGGCAAACTGAGGATTGAAACCTCTCTCTACGGCGAATACTATCAGTTGCGCGGCGGCGGTTTTGGTCAAAAACTCAGCGGCAACGTGCGCCTGCGCCAGGAAAACACCCTGGTCTATTGCGATACCGCCATTCTTTTCGGCGACGACGCCATCCTGCGGGGCAATGTGGTACTCGAGCAGGGCGACTCCGTTCAGGTTTTTGCCGATTCGGTGCTCTATTTCGGCCTCAGCCGCCAAAGCGATCTCTTTGGAAATGTAGTACTCAAAAACGGTCGCCAACGCCTGTTTACCGAAAAACTCCACTACGACCTGGCCAACAAAATCGCGACCTATCACAGCGGCGCCATGATGGACAACGGCAAAAGCCAGCTCAACAGCCGGCACGGCTATTATTACGTCGACCAGCACGAGGCGTTTTTTAAGGGCGATGTGCTCATCACCGATCCCGATGTGACTGTCCGGACCGATACCATGGCGTTCAATACCGAAACCCAGGTGGCGCGCTTCCTGGCGCCCACGCGTATTACCCAGCAAGACAGCAAGGTGTACACCGAAAGCGGTTTTTACGACCTGGAAAACGATTTTGCCGAATTCGACCTCAATCCGCAGTACGAACGCGACGGACAGCGGGGCCGCGCCCGCAAAATGCGCTACGACGGCCTTACCAAGGAATATGTGCTCGAAGGCGATGCCTATATCGAAGAGAAGGACAAGGAAGTGAACGCCGACGTGATTCGCTACAACCTCGATACCGAACAGGCCGTGCTGCGCGGCAATGCCCACTACCGCGACAGCACCCAGGACATCACCGGGGCCGAAATCCGCTACGACGACCGCAACAAACGTTACCAGTTGCGGGGTCGGGGCCGCATCGTCGATCCGCCCAATATCATCGAGGCCGATTCGCTCGATTTCAACGACCAGCTCGGCGAAGGGATAGCCCTCGGCAGTGTGATCTGGCAGGATACGGCCGCCGATTTTACCGTGCTGGCCTGGCGCATGGATTACAACAAACAGTCGGACTACCTCTACGCCTTCGGCGCCCTGGGGCCCGAGGGGCCCGCCGGCCGGCCGCTGATGAAAACCCTCATCGACCGCGATACGCTCTTTATGTCGGCCGATACGCTGACCTCCTACAAACCCGATTCGGCCAGCGAGGTCAGGCTGCTGCTGGCGTACCACGACGTGCGCATATTCAAAGACGATTTGCAGGGTGTGTGCGATTCCATGTCGTTCAGCACGGCCGACTCGATTTTCTGGTTTTTTAAAATCCGGCAAATCCCGCTGCTGTGGTCCGATACCTCGCAGTTTTCAGGCGACACGATCAAGATGTTGCTGCGCAATAAAAAACTCGACCGCATCTGGTTGCGGCTCAATGCTTTTGTGATCAATTCGGAGGATGAAATTTATTTCAACCAGATCAAAGGGCGATACACCACGGCGTATTTCCGCGACAATCAGGTGAACAACATGTTTGTGGAAGGCAATGCCGAGGCGGTGTACTATGCGCTCGACGACAAAGGCGCCTACATCGGCGTCAACGAAACCCAGTGCTCCGAAATGCGGCTGCTGTTTGGCGACAACAAGGTGGAAAGTGTCAAGTTCTACACCGAGCCCAAGGGCCAGTTTTCGCCGGTCGAGCAGTCTGGCGGTGACGGGAAAAAACTCGACGGATTTTTCTGGGACAAGCTGCGCCGGCCGCGCTCGGTGGCCGATTTGTTGCGGCGGAGGGAGGAGTGAGTTGTGTGCCTATTCCCCTGCTAGAATTAAAATTTCCTCCTTCAATTTATCGCTAATCCAAAACCCCGCCACTTGTGTCAAATCTTCAAGAACAGGGGCTATTTTTTCTAAAAGGCCCTGATTTTTAGCTTTTATTAGAATGCCCATAAGGCCTATTGTCTTGACACCCATTTCTTGGGCAGTGCGCCTGCCTTTGCGTTCATCAATCATTACAAAGTCTGCTTGAAGTTCATAAGAGAGAATGATAGCCTCTGACTCTCCCTTGTCGAGGGATTTTACAAGCATCCCAACACCAGACCAATTGGCTGGCGAATTTACCTGAAGCCAATGAGCGCTTTTTACAGGGCTTAAATCATAACCAAATTTTGAAAGTTGATCCAGTTCATGAGCCACAGCCGGCGGGATAATTACCTTATCAAAAAGCTGTGGCAGAAGATCAATCTGACCGATAGCAAATAAATTTGATATTGGGGATGTATCGCTAATGACGACCATGTTATGTCATGTTGAGGTATTCCAAATCTTTTCGCAACTCCTCAACACCATAATGTACAGGTATTTTTCTTTTCCCCAATTCTTGTTGAAATACCAGTTGAGGCACCCCCAAAAATTCAGCTGCTTGACCCAGTGTAAAGATATCTTCTACAAAAAGTACAATAGCTATACGGAGTTTTAACTCGTATTCTGACAATTGGCTTGTTGAAAATAACTGATCTGGAAGCTCGATAATCATGGATTTTTTTAAACAAAGCTACAAAAAAATTACCGCTTGTGCAACTCACGAAATCCTGCTCCACACCCTTCCGTCCTTCGTTTCCGTTTCCAGTTGTCGTTTGAGCCGCGCATGCTCGGGCAGTTGCAGGGAGGGGTCTTTTTCCAGAATTTTCAGGGCGATTTCGCGCGCCGCGGTCAGGATTTGTCCGTCGCGGGCCAGGTCGGCGATGCGGAAATGCAGCATGCCGCTTTGTTGGGTGCCCTCGATATTGCCGGGGCCGCGCAGTCGCAGGTCGGCTTCGGCGATGATGAAGCCGTCGTTGGTTTGCACCATGGTTTGAAGGCGCTCGCGGGCGTCGGCGCTGAGTTTGAAGCCGGTCAGGAGGATGCAGAACGACTGGTCGGCGCCCCGGCCCACGCGGCCCCGCAGCTGGTGGAGCTGGGAAAGACCGAAGCGGTCGGCGTTTTCGATCACCATGACCGAGGCATTGGGTACGTTGACGCCCACTTCGATCACCGTGGTGGCGATCATGATCTGGGTTTCGCGGCGAAGGAAGCGCTGCATTTCAAAATCCTTGTCGGCCCCCTTCATCTTGCCGTGTACGATGCTGATCTGGTACTCCGGCTGCGGAAAATCGCGGCTGAGCGCCTCGTAACCCGACATCAGGTTTTGCAGGTCGACGGTCTCGGTTTCCTCGATCATGGGGTACACCACGTACACTTGCCGGCCTTTGGCGATTTCTTCTTTCATAAACCCCTGTACGCGCAGCCGGTGGTGTTCGGTGCGGTGCGTGGTGACGATGGGTTTGCGGCCGGGCGGCAGTTCGTCGATCACCGACACGTCGAGGTCGCCGTAGAGGGTCATGGCCAGGGTGCGGGGGATGGGCGTGGCGGTCATCACCAGCACATGGGGGGGCAGGCTGCCCCGGTTTTTGGCCCATAGTTTGGCGCGTTGCTCCACGCCGAAGCGGTGTTGCTCGTCGATCACCGCGATGCCCAGGCTTTGGAATTGCACCCAGTCTTCGATTAGGGCGTGCGTGCCCACCACGGCGTGCATTTCGCCGGAAGCCAGCTGTGCGAGGATGGCTTCGCGTTTTTTCCCCTTCACGTTGCCCGTCAGGAAGCCGATGTTGACGCCCAGGTCGCCCAGCAGTTCGGTCAGGTTGGTGAAATGTTGTTGGGCCAGTATTTCGGTCGGCGCCATGAGGCAGGCCTGGTGACCGTTGTCGAGGGCCATGAGCATGCTCATGAGTGCCACCACGGTTTTGCCCGAGCCGACGTCGCCCTGCACGAGGCGGTTCATCTGGCGGCCCGAGGCCACGTCGGCGCGGATTTCACGCACCACTCTTTTTTGTGCGCCGGTGAGTTCGAAGGGCAGTTTTTCCTGGTAAAAGCGGTTGAAAAAGTCGCCGATTTTGTCAAAAACAAAACCGCGCGAAGCGTCTTTCCGGCGGGTGCGAATTTGCAGAAGCCGCAATTGCAGGAAAAACAGTTCTTCAAATTTCAGCCGGCGTGTGGCGGCATCCAGTTCGGCCTGGGTTTCGGGAAAATGGATTTTCTGGAGGGCTACCCAGCGCGAAAGCAGCCGGTAACTGCCCATGAGCGGATCGGGCAGCGTTTCGGGCAGATCGGCAGGGGAGAGGCTGTCGAGCAGGCCGCGGGTCAGTTTGCGCAGGCCTTTTGCGTCGAGGCCTTTTTGCACCAGTTTGTCGGTGCTGGGGTAGACGGGGTCGAAGTGCCGCGCTTTTTGGGTGTTTTCCGGGTTGGCTTCTTCCATCTCGGGGTGCGCGATATTCACCCGTCCGTTGAACTCGCTCAGCCGTCCGAAAACAATGTATTCCTTGCCGACCTGCAGGTTTTTTTCGAGCCAGTGGATGCCCTGAAACCAGACCAGTTCGATGGCGCCGGTTTCGTCGCGCAGCGTGCCCGTCAGGCGGCGCGCGCGGCCCTCGCCCAGTGTTTCAAGGCGGCGAAGAATGCCGCGAAACTGCACCTGTTCGCCCTCCGTCTGCGCGTCGCGGATGCGGTGAAAACGTGTGCGGTCGATGTAACGGAAAGGAAAATGATACAGCAGGTCGCCAAACGTAAAAATACCCAATTCCTTTTTCAGCGTCTCGGCGCGTTGCGGGCCGACGCCTTTGAGGTATTCGATGGCGGTATCCAGTGGCACGCTGCAAAGTTAAAAGAAATTGTTTTAAATATAGATATGTACCACCCGTTTCAGAGGCCGAAATAAACTTAACAAACAACCTAATTTGGAATAAATATAATTAAAAAAAAAATGATCAATTCAGATACAACCTATCTGCTAAGGAGTCCTAACAAAAATCACTAAATTTTCTGACTAATATCAGCTACAGCCTTGCCAAATCAATTGAACCTTGCCGTGCCTTTTGGATTGAGCTCCTATTCATGGTAATTTTGTTCCATCTTAATAGGTAATTTCATCATTATTCATTGTATTAACAACATGAAAACTTGCCATTTTCTTCTCGTCCCTGTACTTGCTCTCTTAATGTTGGCTGCCTCTTGTGGCGGTAGCGACGCTCCTGCTGATTCAGCCGCAACGCCTGCAACGCCTTCCTCCAATGCGGAAACCCAAATGCTCGCCGAAGGGAAGGGTATCGGCGAAGTCAAAGCCGTTGAGCTCAAAACTCCGCTGGAAGCCGAGCGCGTGAGCCGCGGCGAATCCATTTACAAAATGAAATGCTCGGCCTGCCACAAGCTGGACGGCACGCGCGTCGTCGGTCCGGGCTGGAAAGACGTCACCAAAAACCGCAAACCCGAATGGATCATGAATATGGTCACCAACGTGGACGTGATGCTCGAAAAAGACGACGAAGCTCAAAAACTGCTGGAATTGTGCCTTACCCGCATGCCCAACCAGAATGTCTCGATCGGCGACGCCCGCGACGTGCTCGAATTTATGCGCCACAACGACGGCGAAAAATAAACCGGAAGCGCCTTGCTCCCTTATCAAATTAAAAATCAACTTCTTATGAAAAAATCACTCCTTGCGCTTGCTGCGCTGCTGTTTGTCATCGTTGCCTTGTGGCAATGTAAAACACGGGGCGCCGCCACATCGGCCGCTGCCGGTGGCGATGCCCAGAAAGCTTACGTTCCGCCGGGCAAATACGACGAATTTTACAACTTCGTTTCCGGCGGGTTCAACGGCCAGGTATCCGTGTATGGCCTGCCTTCGGGCCGCTTGCTGAAGATCATTCCGGTCTTCTCCCAGTTCCCTGAAAATGGCTACGGCTACAACGAAGAAACCAAAGCCATGCTCATGACCTCCCACGGTTTTGTACCCTGGGACGACGAGCACCACATCTCCATGTCGCTGACCAACGGCGAACAGGACGGCCGCTGGTGCTTCGCCAATGCCAACAACACGCCCCGCGTAGGTCGTATCGACCTGAAAACGTTCCGCACCACCGAAATTCTGGAAATCCCGAACGCTGGCGGTAACCACTCCTCGCCGTTTATCACCGAAAACTCGGAATACATCGTCGCTGGTACCCGTTTCTCCATCCCGATGGACGATCAGCCCGATGTGCCGATCAACACTTACAAACAAAACTTCCGCGGCACGGCTTCCTTTATCTCCATCGATCCCAACGACGGCCACATGAAACTGGCCTTCCAGGTGCTCCTGCCGGGTATCAACCTCGACCTGAGCCGTTCGGGTAAAGGCCCGAGCCACGACTGGTTCTTCTTCTCCTGCTACAACTCCGAACAGGCCAACACCCTGCTCGAAGTCAACGCTTCGCAAAAAGACAAGGACTTTATCGTCGCCATCAACTGGAAAAAAGCCGAGGAATACGCCAAAGCCGGCAAAGGCCAGGTGAAAAAAGTGCGCTATGCACACAATACCCTCGACGAAAAAACGCACACCGCTACGACGAAGTGGGAAAACGAGGTCATCATGCTCGACCCGAAAGAACTCAAAGACTTCGTCTACTTCATGCCCTGCCCGAAAAGCCCGCACGGCTGCGACGTCAACCCGACCGGCGAATACATCGTGGGTTCCGGCAAACTGGCCGCCATCATCCCGGTTTTTTCGTTTGAAAAAATGCAAAAAGCCATCGCCGACAAAAACTTTGAAGGCGAATACGACGGCATTCCCGTGCTGAAATACGACGCTGTGCTCCACGGCGAAGTCCAGAAGCCCGGCCTTGGCCCGCTCCACACCGAATTCGACGCCGACGGCAATGCTTACACTTCCTTCTTCGTCTCCTCCGAGATCGTAAAATGGAACGTGAAAAGCCTGCAGGTGCTCGACCGCGTACCGACCTACTACTCCATCGGCCACCTCTGCGTGCCGGGCGGCGATACCAAGAAGCCCTGGGGTAAATACGTCATTGCCTACAACAAGATCACCAAAGACCGCTACCTGCCTACCGGCCCGGAACTCGCGCAATCGGCCCAGATATACGACATATCGGGTGACAAGATGAAACTCATTCTCGACTTCCCGACGGTCGGCGAACCGCACTACGCCAACGCCATACCCGCCGAGCTGCTGATGAAAAACAGCGTCAAGTTTTTCAAACTGGAGGAAAACAATCACCCCTACGTCGCCAAAGGCGAGGGCGAAACCAAGGTGACGCGCAACGGCAATCAGGTACACGTCAATATGACCGCCATCCGTTCCCACCTGACGCCCGACAACATCGAAGGCGTCAAACTGGGCGACGAGGTGTATTTCCACGTCACCAACCTCGAGCAGGACTGGGATATTCCGCACGGTTTTGCCGTGAAAGGCGCCAATACGGCCGAAATCCTGATCATGCCGGGCGAAACCCAGACCTACTACTGGAAACCCGACCGCGTCGGGGTGTTCCCCTTCTACTGCACCGACTTCTGCTCGGCGTTGCACCAGGAAATGCAAGGCTACATGCGCGTATCTCCGGCTGGCGCCAACGTGCCGCTGAAATACGGCACCGGCGAGGCAGCTCCGGCGCCCACCGAGTCGAAGTAAACACACCTGTTCCCTTTTTCCCTAGCATTATAAATCAATGCCTTATGAAAAATTTGCTCGCAATGGCTGCCTTTATACTTCTGGCAGTTTCTTTCCAGTTCTGCACCCAAAACGCACCGGCCGACACCGCTGCGGCCGATAACGCCGCCGCTACAACCGGCGCAGGCCAGTCGGGTGTGCAGGACGACGAGTCGCAGAAAAACGTTGTTCAAATTGCCATCGGATCCAAGGATCACACCACCCTGGTGGCAGCGGTAAAAGCGGCCGGCCTGGTCGACGTATTGTCCAATGCCGGTCCTTTCACCGTATACGCCCCCACCAATGCCGCCTTTGAAAAATTGCCCAAAGGCACCGTCGAAGAACTGCTCAAACCCGAAAACAAGGCCAAACTCTCGAATATCCTCGAGTACCACGTTTCGGTGGCCGTGTACAAACCGGAGAGCTTCCGCGACGGACAAAAAGTCAATCAGGTGAACCTGAAAGACATCACGCTGGGCAAACAAGGCGACAAACTCAGCGTCAACGGCAATGCCAATATCATTGCCTCTATCCCGGCTTCCAACGGCATCATCCACGTCATCGACGCGGTATTGCTGCCGCCGGAACAATAAGCGGTTAAGAGCCGTGGCGGCCGTACCGCCGCCACGGCTCCAACCCTTGCCGCCGGAAACCATTCCAAACTTCTCTCTTTATCATGAAAAAGATCAGTACGTACAGCAGAATCATTCTGGCTGTGGGCGCGCTTTCGCTCCTGCTCATGCTTGTTGTTCCGATTTGGGAAATCTATCTGTTAGCGCCGCAATATCCGGAGGGGCTGACCATGAAAATTTGGTACAATACCCTCACCGGCGACGTCAAGGTGATCAGCGCGCTCAACCACTATATCGGCATGGCGGCGATTTCTGTAGATATGTTTCCCGAATTTCAATACCTGGGCAAACTGATCATGGCCGCTTCGGCGATTTGCCTCATCCTCGCCCTCATCGGCCGTATGTGGTCGGCGATTACCTATTACGTCCTGCTGGCCATCGGCGATTCGCTGGCCATGTATGATTTCTGGAGTTGGGGCTACCAGTACGGCCACAATCTTGACCCCTCCGCCCCGATCGTGATTCCGGGCATGGCCTACCAGCCGCCCCTGATTGGCTACAAAAAACTGCTCAATTTCGAAGCCTGGTCGGTGCCCGATATCGGCGGATGGATACTGATGGTCGTGACGGCCGTATCGTTCTTTGTCGTTGTCGCCGAATGGTGGATGGCCCGCAAACGCCGCCTGGCCGCCGCCGGCGCATCGCCGGCCCTGGTTGTCGCTTTGCTGGCAACGGGCGTGCTTGTGCTCAGCTCCTGCGCAGGCAGCGGTCCGCAGCCGATCCGTTGGGGAAAAGACAACTGCGATCTCTGTAAAATGACCCTGATGGATCAGCACTACGGCGCCGAGCTGGTGACAAAAAAAGGCAAGGCATACAAATTCGATGATGTCAACTGCTTTATCCGTTTCCAGAAAAACAACACCATAGCTGCCGATCAGATCGCGGAACGCTACGTCGTCAATCACGCGGCGGCCGGTACGCTTATCCCGGCCGAAACGGCGACCTACCTGTACAGCGAAAAACTGAAAACGCCCATGGCTTCCGAAGTGGCGGCTTTTGGCGATGCGGCGCAACTGGAGCAGGTAAAAGCGCAACTCGGCGGCGAAGTATGGAACTGGACGCAGCTACACAGCGAATTCTAACCAGATAAAACGATGAAAAAGACCCTGCTCGTTGTGATAGTTCTTGGCCTTTGCGCCGCGGCCGCCTGGTCGCGCAGCCTGCATGCCGGCCCCGGAAAAATGGGCCTGCGGGAAGCATTGGCGCAGGCGCAGCCCTTCGATACCGTTTTTGTGCACGGCGGTGAATACCGTGATACAGCGGGTTTCGAAATTACCCGGCCGCTTACCCTTATCGGACTTGACTGGCCGTTGCTCGACGGAGCAAATCGCCTCCAGCCGCTCAGCGTTCGTTCCAACTACGTGAGTGTCAGCGGATTCCGGGTTGCCAATTCGCCGTCTGCCGGTCTGGAAGACTATGCCGGCATAAAAGTGTACAATGCCCGTTATGTGTACATCTGGGGCAACCGGTTGGAAAACAACTATTTCGGCATTTACCTCTCCAACTGCGTCAGTTGCGTCGTCACGGGCAATCACCTGCAAGCCTCCGGCACAGTCGAACAGACCAGTGGCAATGGCGTTCACGCCTGGAAATGCGACAGCCTGACCATCGCCGACAACTTTGCTGCCGGTCACCGCGACGGGATTTATTTTGAATTCGTCACCAATTCGTTTATCCGCAACAACCACAGCGAGGGCAACCTGCGCTACGGACTGCACTTCATGTTTTCGCACAACGACCATTACGAAAACAATACCTTCTACCGCAACGGCGCCGGCGTGGCGGTCATGTACTCCCGCCGGGTCACCATGCACGGCAACCGTTTCCATGAAAACCAGGGTAGCTCGGCTTACGGTATTCTGCTCAAAGACATCAGCGACAGCCAGATAATCGACAACGAATTCCAGCGCAATACCACGGGTATTTATATGGAAGGTTGTTCCCGCTGCCGCTTCGAACACAACACGTTTCGCCAAAACGGCTGGGCCATCAAACTCCAGGCCAGCTGCGACGGCAATCTCTTTACCCGCAACAACTTCTGGGCCAACACCTTCGATATCGCTACCAACAACGCCCTGGTACTCAATACACTGGAGAGCAACTACTGGGACAAATACGAAGGATACGACCTCGCCCGCGACGGCGTCGGCGACGTGCCCTACCGCCCGGTCAGCCTCTATGCCCGCATCGCCGAAGACATGCCCTATGCCATGATGCTCTGGCGCAGTTTTATGGTCACGCTGCTCGATCGCGCAGAAAAAGTCATCCCCTCGCTCACCCCCGAAAACCTGCGCGACGATACCCCGTCGATGAAAGCGCTGTAAGGAATGATAAATGATGAATTATAAATGATGAATAAACCCTTATCAACCTTTATAAACTATTCATCATTCATCATTCATCATTCATCATTCATCATTCACCATTCATCATTCACCATTCTATCAACCCTCATTAACCGTTATAAACCTTTATAGAACAATGATTGCCATACATAATCTGACAAAACAATTTGGCCGTTTGAGGGCGCTCGACGGCATCGAAGCCGAGTTTAGCGCCGGGCAGTCGATCGCATTGATCGGGCCCAACGGCTCGGGCAAAACAACCCTGCTGAAATGCCTGCTGGGTATGGCCCGGCCGGATACCGGTTCTTTGCAGTTCGAGGGCGCTGACCTTACGCGCTCCGACGCTTACCGCGCGAGCATCGGTTATATGCCGCAGATCGGGCGTTACCCCGACAATATGCGCATCGGCCAGTTGTTCGATATGATGCGCGACTTGCGTGGCTACCCTGAAAACGTCGATGAAGAGTTGCTCGACGAATTTGGCCTGAAAGCCATGTTCGACAAGCCCCTGCGCGCCCTGTCGGGCGGCACCCGGCAAAAGGTCAGCGCCGCCCTGGCTTTTATTTTCCGCCCTTCGGTACTCATTCTCGACGAACCTACCGCCGGCCTCGATCCACTGGCGGCCGAGGTGCTCAAAGCCAAAATTTTGCGGGAAAGAAATACGGACCGGGTCATCATTGTCACTTCGCATATCCTGAGCGATCTGGATGATATCAGTACGCACGTGATGTATTTGATGGACGGCAAACTGCAATTTTTTAAAGACATAGAAACTTTGAAAACCGAAACCGGCGAAACGCGGCTCGGTCTGGCCATCGCCAATGTCATGCGCCGCCACGCCAACGAGAATCAGGCATCGGCCTGATCGTGCTCATGCCCTGTATATGCCGCCAGAAAGATTTTTGCCCCCGGAATACTGTTTGGAATACGCTGCCCTTTCACCTTTTTATTCCTCTGTTTATGGAATCCGATCTGCTTACTGTCGAACCCACCGTCGCGCAATTTGTCGCTGCCAATCACCACGCTGCCAACGTGTTTAAAAAATACGGCATCGATTTCTGCTGTAAGGGCCGAAAACCTTTGGCACAAGCCTGCGCCGAAATCGGGGTGAATACCGATACCGTCAGAAACGAACTCGAAACCCTGCCTTCCGAAGACCTTCTGCCTTCCCAGGACTTTCATGCCTGGGATACCGGTTTCCTGGCCGAATACATCGTACACACCCATCACCGCTATTTGCTCAGCGAACTTCCCCTGTTGCGCGAATACACGGCCAAAATTGCCCGCGTGCACGGCGAACGCCATCCGGAATTGCGCGAAGTTTTCGTCGCTTTTGCCGCCCTTCAGGAAGAACTGGAAGAGCACCTGAAAAAAGAAGAGCACATCCTTTTCCCGTACATCGTACGGCTTTCTGAGGCAAGCCGGCACGGCGATCCGGTGATTGCGCCGCCTTTTGGCACGGCCCAGAACCCGATCCGGATGATGGAGCATGAGCACGATTCGGCTGGCGATCTGCTGCGCCGGATTCGTACGCTTACCCACGATTACGCGCTGCCGGCCGATGCCTGCAATAGTTACCGCGTCACTTTCGCCAAACTGCAGCAACTCGAACGCGACCTTCACCAGCACATTTTTCTGGAAAACAACGTCCTGTTTCCCAAAGCAATCGAGTTGGAAGCCCGCGTCGTAGCAGCCCGCTGAATCACCTGATTTTTCAGCATAATCTACCTGTCAACCGGCACGTACCGCCGTGCCATGCCATTCGTATTCCTATGAAAAATCTCTTTTTGCTGCTCGTTTTTCTGTTTTTTCAGGCCCATACTTTTGCCTGCGACGTTTGCGGATGCTCCGTCGGGGGGCCATATTTCGGCGTTCTGCCGCAATACCACCGCAACGTGATCGGTCTGCGCGGATACGACAGCCGTTTTGATATCGAACACCCGTACACGCACCACGGAGAGCCCGGTTTTTCGAACGACCGTTTCCGCAGCCTTGAGTTGTGGGGGCGTTTCAACCCGTTTGCGCGCGTGCAGGTGCTGGCTGCCGTGCCGTTTCATTTTCTCGAAAGCCAGGCCGGCGATGTGACCGAGCGCTCCACGGGTTTCGGCGACGTTTCGTTGCTGGCTACTTATGCCGTGGTCAATAATATCCGCTGCGGCGCCTGGCGGCATCAGTTGCAACTGGGCGGCGGCGCCAAATTGCCGACCGGCCGTTTCAACCCCGCCTATACCGACGAGCCCGGTCTTCAGCGGGGTACTGGCGGCTGGGACGCACTGCTCAGCGGCATCTATACCCTGCGTTTCCGGCAGGTCGGGCTCAATACCGACGCGACGTTCCGGTACACGGGCAAAAGCCCCGACCACTACCAGTTCGGCAACCGCTTTTCGGCCGGCGCCCGACTGTTTTACTGGAAAGAATGGAACAAGGGCCTGGCCATCCTGCCCAATGGCGGCGTGTTGTACGAACGCTCCGAAAAAGATTACCACCAGGGAGAATTGCTCGACTATACCGGCGGCGATTGCCTGCTGGCCACGGCGGGGCTCGACGTGTATTTTCAGGGCATCACCCTGGGCGCCACGGTGAAAGCCCCCGTCAGTCAACACCTCGCCGGCGGCTACACCAGGGCACACGAGCGTTTTGTTGTGAACCTGGCCTGGATGTTTTGAAAAAAGGGGTTGATAAGGGTTGATGAAGGGAAAAAACGAGAGCACCCACCCTCCTTTTATCAACCTCATCAACCCCTTCATAAACTTTATCAACCTCATCGACCCTCATCAACCATAAATCATGATGACCAAATATTCTTCAACTGCTGCCGCGACGCTGCCTTTTACAGGCGAGCCGGACGGCGTAACTTGTGCTGAAAAGAAAGCCCGACCTGTTGCTGCCATGCTGAAAATTGCCAAATACGTTCTTTACGACATACTGCGCAACCGGATTGTGTTGGGGTACGCCGCGTTTTTATTCGCCTCGGCCCTCACATTTTTCAATCTCGAAGGCGACGGCTCGAAAAGTTTGATGAGTTTGTTGAATATTGTTTTGATCGTGGCGCCGCTGGTGAGTGTGATCTTTTCGACCATTCATTTTTACAATTCCTACGAATTCATCGAATTGCTGGTGGCGCAACCGGTGAGCCGCCGTACGATTCTGGGCGCCGAATACGCCGGGGTCGGCGGGGCGCTGGTGGCCGCGTTTTTATTCGGCATCGGGCTTCCGGTGGCCGTATTCGCCCCCGATCCGCGCGGTTTTACGCTGCTTGTGGTCGGTGTTCTGCTGACGCTGGTTTTTGTCTCGCTGGCTTTTCTGGCCGCCGTGCTCACCCGCGACAAAGCGCGGGGCATCGGCCTGGCTTTGCTGTTGTGGTTTTGTTTTTCCATTCTGTACGACGGCCTGGTGCTGGTGCTGCTTTTTGCATTCAGCGATTATCCGCTGGAAAAACCCACGCTGGTGCTGACCTTCCTCAATCCGGTCGATCTGAGCCGGATACTCATGTTGTTGCAGCTCGACGTTTCGGCCCTGATGGGTTATACCGGCGCGGTATTCAACGAATTTTTGGGTAGTCCAATGGGTGTTGCGCTGGCTTACGGCTGTCTGGCTTTGTGGGTGCTGTTGCCGATGATCTGGGCGGAGCGGGTATTCAGGAAAAAAGACCTTTGAAGTAGAAATCATAAAACATCATGCAATTCAAAACCATCTTCGAGCCCTTTCGTGTCAAAATGGTGGAGCCCATCCGGATGACTACCGAATCGGAGCGCAACGAATTTTTAAAAAAAGCCCATTACAACCCCTTTTTACTCAATTCCGACCAGGTTTTGATCGATCTGCTGACCGATTCGGGCACTTCGGCCATGAGCAGCCGGCAGTGGGCGGCCATGATGGAAGGCGACGAATCGTACGCGGGCGCCCGCTCCTGGACCCGTTTCGAACACGCCGTCAGGCACGTAACCGGTATGCCGCACATCCTGCCTACGCACCAGGGCCGGGCTGCCGAACGCATCCTGTACAGCCATCTGGGCGGCCCGGGAAAGGTGTTTTTTTCCAATACACACTTCGATACCACCCGAGCCAATATTGAATTCAGCGGTTCGGAAGCGGTTGATTTTCCCTGTCCGGAGTCGGCCGACCGGGAAAGCCCTTTCCCGTTCAAAGGCAATATGGATACGGAGCGGCTGGCCAAAGAAGTCGAGGCGCGCGGCCCCGCCAACGTAGCGGCCGTGGTGCTCACGGTCACCAACAACAGCGGTGGCGGCCAGCCGGTGAGCATGGCCAATGCCCGGGCGGTTGCCACAATCTGCCACCGGTTTCATATCCCGCTGGTGCTCGACATGTGCCGCATTGCCGAAAACGCCTACTTCGTACACCAGCACGAGCCGGAATTCGAGTCGAAAAGTTACCTCGAAATCGCGCACGAAATGTGCAGTCTGGCCGATGCCTGCGTCATGAGCGCAAAAAAAGACGCCCTGGTCAATATGGGGGGCTTTCTCACGCTTCGCGATGAAAAACTGACCCACGAACTCACCAACCTGCTCATCATTACCGAAGGTTTTACAACCTATGGCGGTCTGGCCGGGCGTGATCTGGAAGCCATTGCCGTGGGTCTGGAGGAGGGTTTCGAGCCCGATTATCTGCGCTACCGGGCCCGCTCGACGGCTTATTTGGGTGAAAATATCCGCGCCAAGGGCGTGCCGATCATCTATCCGGTAGGCGGCCATGCCGTGTACGTGGATGCGGGCGCCTTGTATCCGCACATTCCGCCGCACGAATACCCGGGGCAGGCGCTGGTGTGTGAATTGTACCAGTTGGGCGGCGTACGCGCCGTGGAGATCGGGTCGGCCATGTTTGGCAAATACGACGCCGATGGGCAGATGATTCCCGCTGCGCACGAACTGGTGCGCCTGGCGATACCGCGCCGTGTGTATACGCAAAGCCACATCGATTACGTGAGCGAGGTTTTTGACGCGGTATTGGCCAACCGGCACAATACGCACGGGTTCAAAATCACGTTCGAGCAGCCGTTTTTGCGGCACTTTACGGCGCATTTCGAGCCTTTGGGATGAGGATGCGAGGAGGCGAGGATGCGAGGATTTGACTAAAAGGGTTGTTGCTGCTCTCGAGGGGGCTTTTATTGATTTTGAGTTTTACCGCCGTACCGGTTTGTAATGTCTGGTCTGACTTGTTTATCGAACAAATTATTCCCGGTAAAAAAGAAGGAGCCGCCCCCTGCGGGGCGGCTCCTTTTATAATCAATCAACAAAACTGTAAAATCAGTTCTTCGTGATTTTGTAGCGATAAACGGCCGCGTTGAGCAGCAGCTCGATCGTGTAATTGCCGGGATCGGTCACGGCGATGTTGGCGCCGCTGTATTCCAGGGTCTTATTGCCGCCGTC
>JADZFP010000468.1 GCA_020849825.1 Saprospiraceae bacterium | reverse complement strand
GTTTGTTCTTCCTTTTCATCGGGGTTATCCGTAGGATTGGTGACCGCCATTGCCATATTCAGGCTGAATAGTGACAAGGCAATAAGCAGCAGGAGTCGAAGGTTTTTGCGTAACATGTTTCAAAGATTGATTTGGTAAAAAATTCGGATTGTTTGACAAATATAAGGTCCACGCCGCGTCTCGGATTTTCTGCTTAGGCCTGGTGGGATAAAATATATTTCGACACTTTGAATTTTCCTTATGATAAAAATTTAAAAATTAACGCATTAAACCAACAAAAGCACACCAAAAAAATGGCTGGAATTGCTACGAGTTCGATCTTCAAGGCCCTTCAAAAACTCCCGCGGGAAGATGTCGAACGCCTTGTCAGCGCCTTAAAAAAGAAAGCCCTCAAAAGCCGGGAATACGGCCGGGCACTGGTGTTGCTCAAATTTCTCCTCACCCTGAAAACCACCCTGCAAAGCCAGCAAAAACACAAATCGGGTCGGTTAACCGAGGTAGAACTGCAACAAAAACTGTTTTCCGAAGAGAATGCAAAAGGCGTACGGCTGATTGAAAAAGCCAAAAGAATCATTTCAGAAGCTATAAAACCCAAGAGCAGTAATAGCGCCGGCTCATTGAAAAATGCGCGCATACATCAAGACGGCAAAACCGGAACGACCTTTTCTCGTGTATTCAAATCGTACCTGTCAGCACTGTTGTCGGACAACCAGAACAGTCTGGAAGTATCCGTGCAACAGATGACAGAACAGCAAATTACCTCGTTTATCATGCTGCAGGCCAGCATAGCAGACCAGGCCGACAAATGCCATCCCTTGCTGAATGCTTTTGTTAGTTATTTCGAGGCATCGGAAGATAACAATGAACAGACGCCCGGTCGGTTCTTTTACCGGATATACCGTTTACAAAACCTGCCGCCCGAAGGCCCGGCCTTTGCATCGTTATTGGAAGAATGCTATCAGGCTTTTCTGGGCGCTCCGGCCGATTTCGCGGATCATGAATTCAAAGCGGGCGAGTATTTGCTTCGGAGCGCTCTTCTGAAAAGGCAAAATCGAGCGACCAGTTCCGAAGGATTTGAAAAGATTTGGCGGTTGTTCAAAACAGGATGGGATCAAAAACGGCTTTCTCCATCGGATAAAATCTCGCTAACCACCTATTTCAACATTGCCCGCGCGGGTTATGAATGCAGAGACTATGAGGGCGTAAGGCATTTTACAAGCGCGTTCAGTCGTTTTTTCACCCCCCCTGACGCCAGGGAAGCCAGGCGCGTGCGACAATGGTTTGATCATTTGATCGACATTGCACAAAGGAAAAAGTCATTTGTGCCCGATGTAAAATTGAAAAGTAAAAACCACAACATTTTTTTTCGCACCACGCTCATTTGCGAATATTTCGACGACCCAGGTTGTGAAAAAGACGTGTTATCGCGCGAACTAAGGATGCATAACAGGTACCTGTCGAACATGGAAAAACTGGAAAAACTGGAAAAGCAGAACAGTGCCCGTTTCAAAAACTTCTTCGTGATGGTCGAAGACCTGATTACCCTCCGTTTCGACATAACTAAGCCGGAAGACAGAGCAGCCCGCATCAAGGCCTTGAAAAAATTCTTTGAAGAGAAAAACGGACAATTCTCGCAGACTTTGTGGCTGCAGGAAAAAATTGGTGCGCTGGAGGCATAAAAAAAGGAGCCGCACGTAGAGCGGCTCCTTTTTATTTCCGTTCTGAAAATTATTACGACAAGCTCTCCGCCCCCGCAAAAAACGACTCCACGAACGCCCGCTTGTTGAAAATCTGCAACTGGTCGATACGCTCCCCTACCCCGATGTATTTGATCGGAATTTTGAACTGGTCGCTGATACCGATGGCAACGCCACCTTTGGCCGTACCGTCGAGTTTGGTGAGCGCCAGGGCCGTTACGGGCGCCACTTCGGTGAATTGCCGGGCTTGTTCCACGGCATTCTGGCCGGTGCTGGCATCGAGCACGAGCAATACCTCATTGGGCGCGCCAGGCAGTTTTTTCTCGATAGAGCGGTGAATTTTACCCAGTTCCTGCATCAGACTGGTCTTGGTGTGCAGGCGGCCGGCCGTGTCGATGATGGCTACGTCGCAACCGTTTTCAACGGCGTAATTGGTCGTCTCGTAGGCTACGGCAGCCGGGTCGGCGTTCATGCCTTTGCTGAAAAAAGCGCAACCGACGCGCTCCGACCAGATTTTCAACTGGTCGACGGCAGCCGCGCGGAAAGTGTCGCCGGCGCCGAGCACGACTTTGTAGCCCTTTTGTTTGAACTGGTGGGCCAGCTTGCCGATCGTAGTGGTTTTGCCCACGCCGTTGACGCCCACGACCATAATGACGTACGGGCGCGTATGGCCGGCCGGCAGATCGTAGTCTTCTACGTCCTGGGTATTGTTTTCCGCCAGCAATTGCACGATTTCGTCGCGCAAAATGGCGTTCAACTCCTCGGTGTTGACATATTTGTCGCGCGCTACCCGCCCCTCGATCCGCTCGATGATCTTGACCGTGGTATCCAGCCCGACATCGCTGCTGATCAGAATTTGCTCCAGTTCGTCGAGCACCTCTTCATCGACCGTGCTTTTACCGACGATGGCGCGATTGATTTTACCGAAAAAACTCTCTTTGGTCTTTTCAAGGCCTTTGTCAAGGTCTTCCTTTTTCTCCCGATTGAAAAATTTATCAAAAAACCCCATGGTTAATGTGCTAATGTGCTAATGTGCTAATTGGAGAATGTGCTAATGTGCTAATGTGGGAATGTGCTAATGTGCTAATGTGCTAATGTGCTAATGTGGGAATGTGCTAATGTGCTGACGGCGTACCTGACAGGTGAGCAATCGGTAAACCCCAAAAAGTCCACACCCGCCCATTAGCGCATTAGCACATTAAAAAATTAGCACATTAAATCACACTTCGCCGTACATACGCCGGACGCTTTCGATCAGATTGGATTTTTTACGGCGGCTGACTTCGATGGTTTCCCCGGTTTCGAGAATGAGGTAACCGCCTTCGCCTGTGATGTAGGTTTTCATGTAGTTCATATTGACAATGTGCTTTTTGTGCACGCGTACGAAGTTGAGGCGGAGCAGGGTATCTTCAAAAGCTTTGATTGTTTTGCTGGCGGTAATTCGTTCGCCGGAGCTGAGCCAGAAGTGGGTGTAATTGTCTTCGGCTTCGAGGCGGATGATCTCGCTGAGGCGCACGAAATGAACCCCGTCGAGGCCGGAAATGCCGATTTTTTCAAAAGCATTGGGGCTGTTGGGGGCATAATTTTGTTGCAGTACTTCGAGGCGTTGCTTGGTGCTGGGGCTTTTGCGGCCCAGGCGGATACGGCTTACGGCGCGGCGCAGGTCTTCCGGGTCGATGGGTTTGAGCACGTAGTCGATCGCGGAAAAGTCGAAGGCCGTGAGGGCATAATCGTCGTACGCCGTGACGAATATGATGTCGAAAGGGATGTCCTCCAATTGCTGAAGACCCTGAAACACCAGTCCATCGGGCAGGTTGATATCGAGAAACGCCACGTCAAAAGCGCCGTCGCGGTCGTCGCCTACGAGGCGCAGGAGGTCGGCATTGGATTCACCGGTGGCGACCACGTCGACGTCGGGGCAATATTTTTCGATCAGATTGAGGAGGTTGCGGAGGCTTTCGGGCTCGTCTTCGATCAGGAGTGCGCGCGTCATACAAAAGTCGGTTTTGGTTTGGATTGAAAAGTTGAAAGGAAGAAAGGCAAAGGTCGCAGTTCCGGGTAAAAAAAGAAGGGGTTCCGGGGCGAATGAAGGCGCTTTTCTCCAGTTTTTATTGTTACCGGTGAAAAGAACAAGGGCGCAAAAGACCCGCGGATTGAATTTTGCGAGTTTTCTGCGCCCTTGCGGCATATTTCGCCGGTAACTGCCGGCGAATGTATCAGCTCAAAGTTGTTTGATTTTCAGTCGTGTCCCCACTTTAATCGCCGAATCGGCCACGCCGTTCATTTTGCGGATGCTCTCCGGCGTTACATCGTATTTGCGGGCGATATCGTCGAGCGATTCATTGCGCTGTACGATATGCCACTGGAACTCCGGCACGCGGGGCGGGGCGGGTTTGGCAGCCGGTGGCGGACTGGCGGATGGTTTTCCTCCCGGAGCCGGTTTGGCAGCCGGTGAGGCCGGGTCTGTTTTCTTTTTGGGTTTGTCGTCGGCCGGGGCTTCTATCCGCACATTATCGTGCTTTTGCACATAAACCGGGTACCAAATGGTGAGTTTTTGGCCGGCTTTGACGTTGTTGTCGGTGATTTTGTTCCAGGCTTTGAGGTGTTCGGGGTGGCATCCGTGTTTCTTGGCCAGGTTGTCGACGTTGTCGGCTTGCGCAACAGTCACGATTTTTTGCCAGTAACGGCCGTCGCCAAGGTGAAGCGGCTCTACGTAGTATTGGTTGTCAAAAGAATAGTTGTGGCCGCCCAGGCTATTCAGGTAGCGCACGAAGGGAATCATTACCCGGCGGGGCAGTACCACGTAATGGCCGGTCGTGCTCGGCGGCACGTAATCGCGGCGGAAGCCGGGGTTGAGATTTTTGATTGTATTGTAGTCGACACCCGTGGCATCGGAGATATCGCGGAAAGAAATGCCTTCGTACACGAGGATGTAATCGGTCATTTGCTCGTCGAAAGCCGGCATCGAGGGTTCGAGATCGTGGAGGGCGTAAAAATTACAGATGTAGGTAGCAGCGATGAAAGCCGGCACGTAGTTGCGGGTTTCTTCGGGCAGGTAGCGCTGGATTTGCCAGAAATCGCGGCTGTGTGCGCGTTTAATGGCCGAATTGACGCGAGACGGGCCGCTGTTATAGGCGGCGAGGGCGAGGGCCCAGTCGTTGTATTGTTTGTAAAGCGCTTTGAGGTAACGTGCAGCGGCATCGGTGCTTTTGACCGGATTGCTGCGGTCTTCCACGGCGCTGTTGGTGTAAAGGCCGTAATCGTTGCCGGTGTAAGGCATAAACTGCCAAAGTCCGGTGGCGCCCACGCGCGATACGGCTTTCGGATTAAGGGCCGACTCGACGACTGCCAGATACTTCAGGTCGGTGGGCAGTCCGTGCTCGCGGAGTTTTTCTTCAAAAAGTGGGAAGTAAGTGAGACGTTTGCCCAGCATTACCTGCGTTTTTTCACTCTTAACCTCCGAATAGGTGCGGATATAACCTTTGACCACACCGGTGGGGCGAAGCGCAACACAACTGTTCAATTGGCCCAGGCGGCGGCGGAGTTCTTCATCGGTGAGTGGAGCGGCGTAGGAGCCGCCTTTAGCTACCAAACCAAAATTGGAGGTGTCGGCAGGGGCGGGAAGATCGGCGTCTTGTGCGAATATAGGGGTCAGGCAGGCGTAAGCAAAAACAAAGAACAGGGCTGTAAGGCCCTTCATCAGGGTGTTCGGCTGCATGTAGGAAATTTGCTTTAGAGATTGAAAACCGTGTCGTAGCGATTAAAAACGTGTCAGAAACTCACATCAGGTCACGCAGGGGAAGGTTTGAAGCGTTGTACGGCTTGATAAGATGCCGAAAAATCGGTTCGGATAGCGAATTGATCAAACGATAATCGACAAACTTTATTTTGCAAGCCGCGAAAAACAATTGAAAAATTCCTCCGACGGGGCATTTCACCCGCATTTGGAGGAACAAAAGTCTGTACTCAACGCCATTTTTAGCTGCCGGGCAAATGATTTTAACATGTCGTTCAACATCTTTTTTTGCAGGATAGCGCCCTCGGCCAAATATTCCGAAGGAAAAAATGTGAAACAAGGGCTCGCCCAACGAAAAAAGAGGCAAATGCGCGAGACCCCATTTTTTTGTAAAATTTCATTTGGCATCCGAAAAAATCCTACCTATATCCAGTGTAATCTGAGGATTGTCCTTACTTTTGCGCGATTTTTGAAGGAGGGCCGCCTTGCAAAATAAAAATAAAGCAGCCCGCCGTTTTGAACGCTCAACACACAACATTTTATGGCTAACATCGGTCGTATCAAACAAATTATCGGCGCCGTGGTGGACGTGGATTTTTCCAGCCCCGACAGCAAACTGCCGGAAATCCTCAGCGCTCTCGAACTCAAACGCCCCGACGGCGGCTCCGTGGTACTTGAAGTGCAGCGCCACCTGGGTGAAGACAGTGTGCGTACCATCGCAATGGACTCCACCGACGGTCTGACCCGCGGCATGGAATGTGTCGACACCGGCGCCCCGATCGCCATGCCGGTCGGCGACGAAGTGCGCGGCCGCCTTTTCAACGTCGTGGGTGAAGCCATCGACGGCATCGGCAAAGTGGAAAAAGGCAAAAACGCTTACGTCATCCACCGCAAACCGCCGACCTACGAAGAACTTTCGACCGAACGCGAAATCCTTTACACAGGTATCAAAGTTATCGACCTCATCGAGCCCTACGCCAAGGGCGGCAAGATCGGCCTCTTCGGCGGCGCCGGTGTAGGCAAAACGGTACTCATCATGGAACTCATCAACAACATCGCCAAAGCTTACGACGGTATGTCGGTATTTGCCGGTGTAGGCGAGCGTACCCGCGAAGGCAACGACCTCCTGCGCGAGATGATCGAGTCCAACGTAATCAAATACGGCGAAGAATTCAAACACAACATGGAAGAAGGCGGCTGGGACCTGTCCAAAGTCGACCACGACTCCCTGCGCAAATCGCAGGCTACCCTGGTGTTCGGTCAGATGAACGAACCGCCCGGCGCCCGCGCCCGCGTAGCCCTCTCCGGCCTCACCATGGCAGAGTACTTCCGCGACGGCGACCTTAACGACCCCGCCGGCGGCCGCGATATCCTTTTCTTCGTCGACAACATCTTCCGTTT
>JADZFP010000467.1 GCA_020849825.1 Saprospiraceae bacterium | reverse complement strand
TTGACCAACCTTTGTCGCGGCTTGGTATTCCGTTTGAGCATGTCGTTTGCAGTGACCAAAACCCGGAAACCTTCTCCGCTACCGTGAGAAGCGCGCAGGAACCGGTCCTACTGTTTGTCACAGATAATTTTTTGCGCTGTAAAGGCTGCATGAGTACGGCGCTCGACCTCGTGCAAACCCTCAACCGGCAACACCGGCTGGTGTGTGTGGTGGCCGATGGCAAAGGGCCCAACGGCGAGCGGGTGGAAACTCATATCGACCGGATGGTCAATGCCATTCAATATACCAACTACTGGCAAAGTATCTATTTGGATCTCAGCAGCCGGCAGTCGCAAATACCACAAGAAGAACGCGGGCAATTCGATGCCGATCTTGCCATCATCAGAGACATATCAAACGAAGTGTTTGACATGATCTCCGCACTGAGAGAAAGCAATCGCTATACCTGGGAGCAAATGACGGTCAACGACTTCCAGATCTTTTTTATCGAGTTTGGACTGCGGGAATGGCACGAACAGTACCGGTTGCTGAACAAGCCGATCGCCCCTCCGGTGGAAGAAAAGCCGGCCGCCGCTCCGCAGGTATCGGGCCCGTTGGCGCCTGCGCCAGCAATCGGAGAACCCCTGGTTTGGCCGGATGAACCACCGGCCGCGGCGCCGGAAAATGCCGGTTCTCCGGCATTTGAACACATCGACGCCATGCTGGACGAACCGGAGCCCCCTACACTTTCCCATCTGCCGGAAGAAGAGCCTGCAGTCGTGCCCCCTTCGGCTCACGACGACGATGATATACGTCAGACGATTCGGGATGCGTGGTTTTGGCTGGAAAACGGCCATGCCGAACGTGGCCTCCAGGTTTTCCAACTGGCAATGGAAGAACACCCCAATAACCCCGAATTGCGCAAACATTACGAACAGGCGATGAGCCAGTTTGTACAAACGCCCGATCCCGAACAACAGGAAACGCATAGCACGGCTCCCTCTCCCGACAGCCCAAACCTGCCCGATGTATCCGAAGCGCGGTCTTTTGAACAAATCGGCGATGAAGCCTTTGAAAAAGGAGATTTCCTTTTCGCCAAATTTTGCTGGGACCGGGTAACGGAACTTGCCCCCAACTACCCGGGCATTTACCGTAAATTGGGCCTGATGACCAGCCAATACCTCCGCGACTATCGCGAAACGGCAATGCACTATCTTGATAAGGCCCTGGAGCAAAACACGGAAGACATCGAGGTGCGGGAGCGGCTGGCGTCTTTGCTGAATAACGCCGTCGTTAAGGAAGTAACCGAACTGCCTGTCGTTGATAATTCCCCCGAAATTGAGCCGACGCTTCCTGATTCGGCGCCGGTGGTAGAAGAAACGCCTCGGGCAACGGCGCCGACAAAAACAGAAGAAGACGTCGATATCAACCCCGAATCTTCGTCCGTTGCAATACAAGGCCCCAAACCGCTGACCGTACTGATCACCGGTGCAACATCCGGCATCGGAAAAGCAACTGCGTTTTTGTTTGCCCAAAACGGGCACCGCTTGATTCTCACAGGCAGGCGACCGGACAAATTGCAGCAATTCGCAGCCGAGTTACAACAGACCTTTCATTCAGCGGTATTGCCTTTGTGCTTCGACGTTCGCGACCGGCAGGCTGTTAATCAGCACCTGGGAAATTTGCCCGGGGAATGGCGGGAAATTGACGTATTGCTCAACAATGCCGGGCTAGCCAAGGGACTTGCTCCTATTCAGGAAGGCGATATCGATCACTGGGAAACCATGATCGACACCAATGTAAAAGGTATGCTATACGTAACACGGTGCATTGCTCCGGGCATGGTTGAGCGACGCAAGGGGCATATCATCAATATTTGCTCCAGTGCAGGCAAGGAAGTATACCCCAAAGGCAACGTATACTGCGCAACCAAATTTGCCGTAGAGGCCCTGACCAAAGGCATGCGCCTGGACTTGCATGCTTACAACATTCGGGTAAGCCAGGTCAGTCCGGGTCACGTGGAAGAGACGGAGTTTGCCCTGACACGATTTGACGGCGACCGGGAAAAAGCAAAAATATACGAGGATTTTCAGCCCTTAAAGGCTTCCGATGTCGCAGAAGTAATCTACTTCATGGCAACCCGGCCGGCGCACGTCAATATCCAGGACGTGTTTATGTTCGGTACGCAACAGGCCAGTTCGACGGTGATCGACAGATCGGGGCGGGGGTAAAATGAGTTACAGGTGAAGCCGCTCCTTTTTGGTTAATAATTCATCTTTGGATTCGACACGATCCGGATCCGGCACGCAACAGTCGACCGGGCACACTGCCGCGCATTGCGGTTCTTCGTGGAAGCCTACGCATTCGGTGCATTTATCGGGTACGATGTAGTAATATTCGTTGGAGACCGGCTGGTTTTTAACGGCGGCGTCTACCACCGAGCCATCTTCGAGCGTGTATGCCCCTTTTACCGTATTGCCATCGTTGATCGCCCACTCTACCCCGCCTTCATAAATTGCGTTGTTAGGGCATTCCGGCTCGCAGGCGCCACAATTAATACACTCGTCGGTTATGATAATAGCCATTGGTACAGCAGATGTTTTTCCAATTTGGATAACAAATATTCAAGCGCTGGGTTGCCGCAAAATTAAAAAGAGTCAGGCGAGCGCCACAACCGGACTCGCCTGACTTTTATCACTATTCTTAAAAAGAATAATTCTGTTTAATTGTTTCCAGCCGGCATAGGACGAATAAAGGAGTCGATTTTATCCTTGCTGTCCAGTTGTTTTTTCAAAGACAAGGCGTCTTTTTGGGTATCCAGCTTTTTTACGCTCACAGAATAATACGGGGAGCCGGGGAACTGAACAACCTGTGCGTCAGAATACCCCAACTGCAGCAACTCGGCCTGGCGTTTCTGTGCATTCGCTTCGGAGGCGAACGATCCGGCAACAACATAATAGGCCGATTTCGCGCCATTTCGAATGGCTACGGCGCCATTTGGCGTTGCCGGAGCCGTGTTGACGTTAGGTTTTACCTCCGTTTTTCCGTTGTTGACGTTGCTACCGGCAACCTCGCCATCTACGTATACCACCGATGCCCCTTGCACGCCGGTGAGGATTCGGAGCTCGGTGCGGCGATTGCGGGCGTGCTCCTGATCGGTGCACGGCACGCCATCGGTGCAGCGGTTGCGGGGTTCGCTCTCGCCGTAACCGACAGGGCGCAGGCGGTCGCGCGGAATGCCCTGGCTAATCAGGTATTCCACGACTCCATTTGCGCGGCGCTGGCTGAGTTCCTGGTTATATCCGGAATTGCCCCTGCAGTCGGTATGGCTGGCGATTTCGACGGTGATGGTCGGTTGTTGTTTCATCAGCGCAATAACCATCCCGAGGTCTTTCCGGGCGTCCGGTCGCAAAGTGGCGTCGTTGAAGTTGTAATACACGCTGGGCAAATCGATCACCGTACCCGGCAGCAGCGGGGCCACGGAGAAGTTTTGCAGCATGATCTGGTTGGGCAGGTTCCAGTCGTTGGTATCCACGTCGGCCGAGCCGATCATACGTCCGCCCTGGTAAAAATCGACCTTGTACTGGCTTTTTTCGTTGAGGTAATAGTCTACCATACCGTTGGCGTCGGCCACGACCGTATCGCGGGCGCCGGTGCGTTTGTCGGTCAGTACCAGCGTGGCGCCGGCAAGGGGGGCATTGGTAACGTAGTTGAAAGCCGTGGCGTTCCAATGAACTTTGCCCGACATGTTGACCTTTTCCAGCGCTGCCTGCAACTGGTTGCCCGGTTTGGAAATCGTCATCCGGAATTGCTTCGGCTGAAAACCGTCTTTTGACACCGTAACGGCGTAGTTTCCGGGCTTCAGTTCCGTTGTAAACTGGCCTTTGCTATCGGTCATTCCCGTCACCCCTTTGTCGGGCTGCGTCGCTTTCATCACGTCTTGCCCGTTGACATTCTGGATGGTGATCAGGTTGCCGTTTTCGTCGCGGCCAATGGCGTTATTAGTTTCCAGATTGAGTATGGAAACGTTGGCAGCCACGATGGGCGTACCCGACAATTTTTCCGTAGCGGAAACGACCAGATCGAGGTTTCGGTCCGGAACGCGTTGGTTTTGAAGCAAATAATCGTCGAGGTTGCCGTTTTCGGTATGGAAACTAAACAGGTCGTCGCTACCCTTTCCGCCATTGCCGTTGGAAGCAAAATAGCCATTGATTTTGTTGAGATCGACGATCAGGCCCAGGTCGTCGCCTTTGGAATTGAAGGGCGCGCCGAGATTGACCGGTTTGGTCCAGGTATTGGCGCCTTCCGGAATGGAGTAGTACAAGTCGAAACCACCCGCGCCGCCTTCGTGGCCAGTGGAGGCGAAATAAAGGGTATTATCGGCATGAACGAAGGGAAACGCTTCGTTGCCGGCTGTGTTGATCGTAGAACCCAGGTTGACGGGTTCGCTCCACAAATCGCCGACGCGGTACGACACGTACAGGTCCATGCCACCCGAGCCACCAGGGCGGTTGGAGGAAAAGAACAGTTTGTCGCCGTCGATGCTGATAGCAGGGTGGACGTCGTCCCATTGGTCGTTGCCAAAAGATAGCGGCTGAGGTTCGCTCCACACGCCGTTTTCTTTTTTGGAATAATAGAGACGCTGTTTTTGGGTCTTGTCTTTCGCCAGTTTGGGTTTCCCTTTCGAGACGTTGTTGCGGGAAAAGAAAACCGTTTCGGCAGTCCGGTCGAAACAAACGGGGCCGTCGTTGTACAGGGTCGACAATTCTTTGGCGAAAGGTTCGGGCGGCAAAAGGGCGCCATCGGGGCTGCGCCGCGAGCGCAGGATGGACATGGCCGGCAGTTTGAGACGCGGGTCCGTTTCCTTTTTCAAACCGGCCGTGTTTGTAGAAATTAAAACGATGCCATCTTCATAAAAAGTAGGGCTGAATTCCAGACCGGCGGTATTGATCGCTTCTTCGTTTTTGACATCAACCGTAACCGGCTCTACAGCGAGGGGTTGTGTTTGTGCAATTAAAAAAGAGGAAACGAAAAAAAGAGCGAACAGCGCAGAGATATGCTTGGAGGCGTTCATGATTCCTGATTTGGGATAATGATTAACAGATGCTCAGGGCAGAATTGACATGTAATCGGGATGAATCAGATTTTATCTCCTGAAAATCATGCCAATCCTGCCAAATGCAATCGGTTCAGAGGAAAAAACGCGGGTTAGACATGTTGCGTTTTTTCTTTTTCAGGTCGATTTGAGCGAGTACTTCTACCGAACCGGAGTTGTAGTCGCGAATTTGCGAGAGCGTAAAATCGTAAGCGGCGCCAATGCCCAGTTGGGGGGTGGCCTGCCAGTAAGCCAGCAGATCCATTGATTCGCCGGGGCCGTCGCCACCGGCGCGATAGGACAAGCCGGCGGTGAACTTCTGGTTGATGTCCAGGCTGAGGTTCAGATCGACGTCGAAAGGCGCATTTTTCACATATTTTGCAAGCAGTGCGGGCATCAGATTGATGTTTTCACTGATGGGGATGATAGCGCCAGCCATACCGTACATGTGGGGCAATCCTTTCGCTGTTTGTGTAAAATTGGGCGAACTGAAAGGATTGGTATTGAACCCGATCGTGTTGGAATAAATATGCGGAACCGAAAATCCCACATAAAACTGCTCGTTGAAAGTGCCGTATAGCCCGGCGCCAACATTGGCATAAGTAATGTTAACGTTGCCGTTGTCGAGCGAGGGGTCGTTGTTGGCTTGTGAAGGATCGGCCTGCGCATCAGCAAAATTCATCCCCCGGGAGCGCACTGAGCCCATGATACCGGCCCGGATCGACATTTCATCGGTGGCAATCAGGTCGTAAGAATAGGCCAAAGCGCCGTAAAAGTCACTTTGCAGACCGATTTTCTGGTGTGAGATCGTCGCGCCGATGCCGACGCGCGGCGTCAGAAACGGGCCGTTGAAACTCAACAGGGCGGATTTGGGCGCTCCGTCGAAGCCGACCCACTGGTTGCGATAAATCGCAGTCAGGAATGGAATGCCGCGGGCGCCGGCATAAGCCGGGTTGATAATCAGTTTATTGTACATAAACTGTGTGTAGTGGTGCTCCTGTTGAGCGTCGGCACGCCAGATGGCCAGTGCCACAAGAAGGAGCGGAAGTATCATTTTTTTCATGATGTCCTATTTTTTAGCGGGCATTTACCGCCCGGGGCTTGCTGGCCCGGGCGGTAGTTCCCGAAAAAGTTAACGGAATATTTCCACAAAACCCTTTTGCGGCGGGTCGTTCGGACGCGGTTTGAAAATATAGAAGTACGTGCCGTCAGGCAGGTCTTTGCCGCCTTCGCCGTTGAGCGTACCGTCCCAGGCATTCTGGTAAGGCTCGGCTTCGTACACCTTGTCGCCCCATTGGTTGTACACCACCAGCGAACTGTTGCGCAGTGTGCCGGCTTCCAGACAGGGAATCACGAATGTATCGTGGTCGCCATCAAAGTTGGGCGTAAAGATGTTCGGTATAAACTGGCAGCCTTCGGTCTTGATCAAAATAGTCACCGTTGCTTCGCTACAAAGATCCGGGCAGGTTTTGGAGCACAACTGGTAAGTGAAAGTGAAGTTGGATTCACCCATTGCGTAAGAGAAGGTGCCGTCGTCGAGCAGTTCGAGATCGGGATTGTTGTCCGGGAAAAAATCAGTTATTTCCCCGTCGCCAAAGATGTAAATATCATTAAGTAGTACCGGCAAGGTATCCAGCGTGCCCGCTGCGATGGTAAACGTGTCGTTGACCGCGGCAATAGCAGATGCCACGACCACTTCGGCAGTTGCATCGGGTGTCGGGCAGCCATTGATATTGGCCGATACCGTGTAAGTGCCGCTGTTGCCGCCGCCGGCGATGACCAGAATCTGGTTGTCGGTATCGGCAATCGAGCCGCCCGGACCCGTCCAGGTATAGGTGGCGCCGGGGATAAACGGAACGGTCAAAGTATCGATTTCTCCTTCCATACAAGCCACCAGCGGAGCCACGGTTACGTCGAGCGCGTCCAAGGGCAGAACGGTGATGGAGAAAGAACAAATAGCCGTATTGCCGGAAGCGTCGGTTGCCACGAAAGAAAGCGTGCTGGCGCCTACCGGGAATACATCTCCACTGCTGAGGCCAGAGGCAGCGACTTCTACGCCCGGGCAATTGTCCAGACCTATCGGAGTTGTAAAAAACAGTTCAGCGCCATCGCAACTCGCAACGGTTTCTATTTCCTGTACAATCTGACTCGGGTCCTCGATCACAAAGCCACCCACGCTGGCCACGACGCTTTCGGGGCAGTCGAGTGTTGGCGGCACACGCTCCTGTACTGTAACAGTGAAGGAGGTATTGATCTGAATGCCATTTTGATCAGTTGCCGTGTAAGTTACC
>JADZFP010000466.1 GCA_020849825.1 Saprospiraceae bacterium | reverse complement strand
TCTCTCTGCGTGTACTTCGAGCCGTCGCTCCTGTTTAGGCGCAAATCCTCTCACTTCCCGGCCAGGTTCCAAATCTACTAATTTTTGCAGGTCAATGAACTGTCCACAAACATACGAGGCGCAGAGTTTTTGATTGTGGATTATAATCTCTTTCCTCGTATGATTTGCTCCTTTGCATCCCGCTGTGTCACTGCATGCAATAACAAGTCCCTATCCTTCTTTGCGCGCTTTGCTCCTTTGCGCCCTTTGCGTGAAACTCAAATCCCTCTGCGCCTCCGCGTCTCTGCGTGCAACAAAAAATCCCCCTTTGCGTGATCAGCGGCGCAGCGCGCGCATTACTGAACAGTTACCGGCACGCTTCGCACACCAAACCGGCCTGCCACGCGCAGCGAATACCTTCCTTTTGGCAAATTCAATCCTTCAAACTGGTGCCGCTGCCGGCCGGCGCTTTGCGCCACCTGACGGCTGTATACCGTTCGACCCAGCGCATCGAACAAATCGAATTGCAGGGTTTCGGCGCGCGGCAATTCCACATCCAGACTGAAATCGCCGCCGGTCGGGTTGGGCGACACCTGCAACAAAGCGGGCGCAGGCCACTCGGAAACCCCGACCGTCAGGGCGATGACCATGGAATCGGTCACCGTTTTACATTCATTGATTGCCTGCATCTTTACATTGTACGTACCGCCGCCGGCATAGGTATGCGCCGGAGAAGCCTCCGTGCTGGTCGCGCCGTCGCCGAAGTCCCAGAGATAGGACGCGGCATTCTGGCTCAGGTTGTTGAAGCTGACGTTCAGACCATCGACGCTGGCGCTGAAATTGGCCACCGGGAAGCCCAGCACGGTCAGCAATTGCACGCTGGTATCGCTGCCCAGGGGATTGGAAACGACCAGGCGGACCTGTTTGATCCCTGGCGTCGGGTAGATGACATCGTGCGGCCCCTGTCCGAAAGCCAGCACCGGGATTGCGCCCGAACCGAACGACCAGTTGTATTCCGCCAGATTGCCGGAAGACTGGGCGCTGTAAGTCAGCGTCGTACCCCGGCAGATCGTGTCGGGCAGGGCAAACGCGGCGAGCGGGGCGTTCAGATTGACCGCCTGGATGCCGACGTTGTCGAGAAAAATATTGTTGCCGTAATCATTGGTCGCCACGATCCGGATCAACACTTTTTGCCCGGCAAAATCAGCGAGACTGGCTACTTCCGAGCGACAGTCGGCCGCTTCATTCGGAAAAAATGCGCCGGTGATCGGGTTGGTCGTAGCAAGTGCCGGATCGGCTTTTTCCCAAATGACCACAGGCTGGGCATCCGGGTCGCAGGCAGGGAATACTTCCACCCGCAATTTTTCTACGTGATTGGTCAGGCGTGCGTGCGCCAGATCAAAGACCAGCGATGGGTTGGCCAGATTGGTCAGATCAACCGGAATCAATTGCAGGCCGTCTTGTTGTCCGATACTGCCATAGTTGAAGCAATCGACCCAGACCGCCCGTGTGGAGTTGCCATTAATGCCGGTGATGCTTCCACTGCGTTGCCAGGTAATCGATCCATCGGGGTTGTGCACCGACCAGCCCAGTTTGGGGAACACGTCGTTGGAAAAATTCTCGGTGAAATAGTTCGTTGCGGGCTGTACCATAACCGGTATGGTCTGGCGCAAGGTATCATTCCATTTAAAGTCGTCGGAGGGGAAGTCCGCCCAGATTGCCAGCCGCAGTGAGTCGTTATTATTGATTGTATAGGGGTTTTGAAAAGTGTGCGTCAGTGCCGCGCCGGGCGCCAGATCGGGCAGAGTTTCACCCGTCGGGGCGCCGTTGTTGATTTTGAGGTAAAGCGTTGCGCCAGAAATCGTTTCGAGGCCCTCGTTGCGCACCATTACGGAAAAAGATTGCTGGACAGGTTCGCAGGCATAAATGCCGTTGGGATCGGGGTCCATCAGCACCCGCACGCCCAGGTCTTTGTTCTGGGCGCAGTTTTCGAGTTCGCCCGGCCAGCGCACGGCATTGGAACGGCGGCCTGAAAGACCGTTTTCATTGACGGCGCGAACAGCAACCCATTTTTCCTGCAAGGGATAGGTAATGGGGAATGTAAAGGAAGTAGCGTCGGTGGCGCCCACAACCTCCATATAGCGCTCGCCCAGCAGGTAGACTTCATACGAAAGCGTGTCCTGCAACGGGTTCCAGCTCAGGGTCATCGAATCGGGGCATACCTTGGCCACGGTGATATTGGAGGGCACCCGTACGATACTGAACGGCTCGGTCGTATGGGAAATACCGTTGCGCGTGAGGCGCAGCCGGGCATTGGCCGTGACGATATTGGGCACCGTCCAGTCGTAGAATTGGTTCCAGAAATTGGGCGTTGCCAGCACCGACCAGCTTTGACCGTTGAAAAATTCAAGGGTAAAATTGCTGCCATCGGCGGTACCGAAGGCATCCCAGCGGATGCGTTCCTCCTCGCCGGGCGCCAGGCCTTCACCACCGGCGGGATAGGTGATCATGACCGAATCATTGAGAAATTCCCAGACCACCCAAAAGGTCTGCGGGCCTTCGGGCACGGCGAAGGGCGTCACCGTGGCGAGATAGGCGCCGGGTTGCGGATTATCGAGCACCACCTGTTCCATGTTGTTCAAAGAGTCGCGCCGGGGCGTGGCCACAGCGGTAATGGCAGCGGAACTGGGCGTCGGGTCGAGCACCAGCGGCCGGTGCTGAGTCGAATTATTTACATCCGATACGACCAGATCGAGGTCGTTGACCAGGTCGCGGGCAGCCGAAGGCAGTGCCGGCGGGTCGGGCCAGAGCAGCATGATTCGCGCCTGGCGGGTTCCGGGCGGCACGTTGACCACCACGGTGGTGCCAGGCTGGCCCTGGTCGACCTGATAGGTATAAAAGCGGTTTTGGTCGAGCAGGTTCCAGGCCCGCCAGGCGTTCACCTGACCGTAGCCGAATTCGAAATCGGGGCCCGAATTGCCCAGATCGGTGGCGGTATTCAGCAGCGCGGCTTTGAGCAGTGCCGTGGGCGGGTTTTCGCCGTTGTGGCTTTCTTTCCAACCCTGTGTAAGTTGGGCGAGGCAGCCCACGATACCCGGTGCGGCGCCGGAAGTGCCGCCAAAGGTGATGTAGGTATGATTCGGGTTGGTGGAAGTATGGCCGTTGCCATTGGCGGAGATATCCGGTTTCAGGCGACCGTCGAAAGCAGGTCCGCGGCTCGATGTTTCGTCGAGTGGACCGTCCTGGCGGAGATTGGCTGTTGCGATGGAGTTTTTAGCCATTTTCTGGCCGCCGGTGATGGTACCCCAAATCGGCCCAGCGCCGTAGCCGCAGTCGTCTTCGCCGCGGTTGCCGGCAGAAAAAACGTGCATCAGCGTCGGGTTTTCATAAATCTGCTCATCCACGGCCAGGGCATTGAAAGTGTAGCCGATGTTGCATCCGTCCGAATAGGAAGTATTGGTCAAGGTGACATTCTGGCCTAAATGCAGCGGCAGGGTTTCATCCTGAAAATCAGAAGCATAGGAGATAATTTTGATCTCCGCTCCGGCAGCCATGCCCTGTTTGGAAGGGTCGCGGTTGCCCGCCCCGGCCAGGATGCCCGTGACGCCGTCGGCATGTTGATCGGCGCCATTGTCGGTGGTCAGGTTTTGCAAACGCCCCTGAAAATCGATATGCGGCCCGACGAGCCCGTCGTCGCGCACGAGCACGGTCACACCCGAGCCGTCGAGTTGCAGGCCGTCGGAGCCGGCGCGATCGAGCAGGTTGGAGCGGTGCAGGGAGCGCCCACGGGTATCGTCAGGTTCGGGTGGGGCCGGGGCGATGTCGAGGTATTGTACGAAGGGTTGTTCGGCGAGGCGTTCCAGTTGGGCAATTGGCGCGCGCAACTGCAAAATACCGTTTTGGCGACCCTCTTCGAGCACCGTCAGCCCCATTTGCCGGCACAATTCGGCGCCCCGGGAAATGCCCAGGTGCGGATATACCTGTATTTGAAGATCAATCTGATCGCCATGAAGCGCCCAGGAAGGATAAGGCGGTTCTTTCAGGCGGCGGCTCATTTTCCAGTCGGCCAAAACCGGAACGACGCTGCGAACGCCATACGGGCGCAGTTTGGCCGCATCGAATTCGGCAGGCCAGCTGAGCAAGTAGGCGCCAAAATCGATGTAGCCGATAAACTGCACCCCCTCGCCCTGCAGTCGCGCGCGGTCGGCGGC
>JADZFP010000465.1 GCA_020849825.1 Saprospiraceae bacterium | reverse complement strand
GAGGGCAGATCAGTCTGCCAAAAACTGGTCATAGCGGGTCATTAAAACCCAAACCCCGCGGGGCTTCGAGTACGGCGGTTTTGTCCCTCGCCCGCTTTGCGCCCTATGCTATCTACCGCCCACCCACTTTAACCAGCGTCCCGGCTGCCACACGCCGGCCATTGGCGTCGGTCAGCCGGTAAAAATACCCCGCCTCGGGCCAGTCGCCCAATTCAACCCTGTGCAGGGAGCAATCGATGGTTTCTTCCAGCAACAAGCGGCCCAAAGCATCGTACACCTGAAAATCGAGTGGCAAATCCGTGCCGGGCGGTACAGCCACATCAACGTACCAGGTGGCCGGATTCGGGAACAATTTCACCCGGTCCGTCTGTGCAGAGCCGTCCTGATACAGGCAACCTCCGTGGGTTCCGCAGGGAGGGTCGGCCGCGCCCAGGCGAAAATTGGGCAGATTGGGTACGGCGAAGGCGTGAAAGGTAGGCATCAGCAGGCCGTGATTTTCAAAATCGCAGGCTGTACCGCGCTCGTCGGGGCGGTGAATGATATGCATATAGCACGAGCCATCGGGCACGGTCATGTAAATTTTTCCATCGGGCGCCGGCAGCATCTGGTAAAAAAAAGTGCTGCTCGACCTTAGCGTATCATAAAAATGGTCGTAAGCGCCCACCGTCAGGCGAGTCGAGTTAAAATCCGAGGCCCCCAGATCGTATTGGTACAGCGAATCTTCACGACATACGTAGAGGTAGCGCGAGTTGGGCGAAAAGGTAGCGCCCGCGGATATGTTATCAAGCGTATCAAACTGAATCAACCGGGCATTGAATAAGCGGCCGCTGCAACGATCAAAATCAAACAACTGCCCCTGATCAAACATAATATCGATCAACCTGCTGCCGTCGGGACTGAAATTCATCTGCCCCCAACCGCCTTTGTTAGGCACAACCGATACTTCCTGACGAACAGGCGGGTGTACGCCCGAAGAGTCAAACAGAAAAACCAGAATCTCACGCGATCGGTTTTTGGGCAGCGCAAGCCACCAATCCGTCCCGTTGCCGTGCCGGACGGCGGCAATTCTATTCAGGTATGACTCTTGGTGTATTGATTGATTTTTTTCTGTTACATCCCCTAGGCCATTGTCCATGCGCATATCTACGATTGTTTCCAGCAAAGTGGCGGAAGGCAACCCAGGCTCGTCAAATCTAATATGGAAAACTTTATAAATACCAGGATGTTTCGGCCACGGTAAAGCAACGATACCCTGTGCATCGGTGTATCCTAAAATAGGAGCAACACACCCGTAATGATAGCCGTCACCGTCGTTGAGTTTATTTCCATTTGGCATGATCTGATGTATGTTGTTAAACACTTCACAACCATTGGAATAAAACAACAAATTACCAT
Organism: Saprospiraceae bacterium; assembly: GCA_020849825.1. Taxonomy (GTDB): domain Bacteria; phylum Bacteroidota; class Bacteroidia; order Chitinophagales; family Saprospiraceae; genus M3007. The sequence continues at coordinate 7,985 of JADZFP010000465.1, read as the reverse complement.
CCTTATCGGAAATCGAGGCAGACTGAGACATCCCGGCAAGGGTAAAAAAACGCGTCGTATCCGGCCGGCCGTTTTTAAAATTGATCATCGTGCCGCCGATGTACGGGTAGTACAGATCGGGGGGGTCGTTCGGATAACCCATTACCCAGGTGTAATCCTCTTTCTGGGCGAATAGCGGATGCAGGCAAATCGGCAGCGCGAGAAGCAGGAACAGATATTTCATAAGCATAATCAGGCTAATGCAGCCTGCCTGCCCCGGCATAGACGGGGCAGGCAGGTAGGCACGGAGAAAGGGTTGTTATTTGACAACAATGAATTTTTCCGTCAGCGGTGCGGCGCCTTCAGGGTACAGGCAGAGCAGGTACGCTCCCACGGGAAGGCCGGCAAGGTTGATCTCAAACCGCGGCGCGGCATCGAAACGGCCTTCTGCCACGATGTCGCCATGAATGGCCCTGATTTGCCAGTTCGCCCCGGCTGGTACGGGACAGACAACCGACAAAACGTCCTGAACCGGGTTGGGAGAAAGCGACAGGGAAGGCCGCCCGGTCACAACCCGACCCTGCCGGGATGCACGGGCTTGCGTGCAATTGCCCGACAGGCTGGTCTGTTCCTCCGGCCAATGGGCAAGCGCCTCCTCCCTCGGCAGCATTTGTGAAGCGATTATCGCTGAACTACCCGCCTCCTCCGGACACTGCGCGGCAATGTTGCGCAATTGATTCAGCGCCGCTTCATCGGGCGGTGTGCCCAGGGCATGGTTCAGCCGTATGGCATTTATCGTTTTCCAGTTGTATTCGCAGAGGGCGCTTTCTCCCCCGGGTGTCAGCCCGGCGTTCAATTGTTGCGCCTGGCCAAACGCGGCCTCGCGTTGCGCGCTGTACTGTTGTTTCAATGCGGCTCGGTTGTTCCAGTTTGCCTTCAGGGCATCCAGCATATCTTTTCGTGCAGCAGCCGCGTCTGACAGGGAAGGGAATGGTTCGACGGTGAACGGGTGGGAAGCATCCCATTCCAGCAAGTGCTCCCGACAGGCGTCACGCTGGCCGGCAAGCGCATTAATTTGCCCGTTCTGGCTTTCTGTCAACCTGACCGCCTGGAGAAACTCGTAATCGACCGCGGCGAAACGTCCGGCCGAGGAATTCAGATTTGTGGCGTAGAAATTGTCAACTGCCGCATCCTCGCCCAATAATTCGGGGTAGCGCAGTAGTTTCAACATCAGGGCGCGCTTTTGTTCCCAGCCTTGCGGGCCACTTTGCAGTCCCGACCCATTGGCAACTGAACGGTCCCAGTCGTCGAGCAATTCTTCGGTAGCAGGCGGACACCCAAATTCGCCAACGCCGTTCAAGGGTGCAAAACCTGGAGAAGCAGGCTCCGGCAACACGGGCGCAACAGCGCCCATCGGAATGATGAATCGATTCTGATTATTTGGCGTCGCACTATTTGATGCAGCACGACTGGTATAATTGCCCGGCCATCTGTTCGCGGTGCGCGTTTGCGTCCCGATAAATCCTTGCATTCCACTGTTCGCATTATCCTGTAGCAGGAATCCGTGACGGTGATCGTCCATGGTGTTTTGGAAAATCCCGGCGGCATTGGCCCGGCCGAAAACATGGATTCCCTGTTCATGGTTATCGGTGATGTTCAGGCAAAGCCGCAGGTTGTTGACGTCTTCTACGTGAATACCGCAATAGGCCCCAAGAAAATTATTGACCAGACAGGTGTTGTTTCTGATGGCATTATTCGAACCCGGCACATAAAGCATCGAAATTGCCCAACGCCTGAAAAAAGGCAAATTCATGTTATTGGTGTAAGTCACGTTGTTCCCGTTGATCCAGTATCGGTCGGCGGGCACATTGCCGCCCCACACCTGGATGGCGTTGAGCAGGTGGTTGCCCGGACTGGTGGCGGTTACAAAATTGCCGTTCATTTGTGCGATATCGAGACTCGGATTACTGCCTCGCAGATAAAGACCGAGCTGACTGAATGCATTGGGAGGCATGCCATTGTTGTTGTTGCCCACAATAGCGACTACGTTATTTGAAATATCCACGCTGGCCTGGTTGCCGGAGCGGGAATTGCGTTCGGCATACACACCCCACTGATTGAGCACCGGTTGATTGGGCTGGATATGAAAGGTATCGTTCCTGATATAGATAAAATCGGTATTCAGGTTGTTGTAGGTACCTATACCTTCGTCGCCATCCACGTCAAAAGTTGCGCCGTTGATGTCGAGTTCCGAAGCATTGGCGAGGATACAAAACCGGTTATTGTCAAAAGTGGCAGATTTTACGTTGGCCAGCAAAGGTTCAATGGTAAGCGAGCCGCGCGTCGTCCGAATCCCGACGGAACCAAACGCGGGCGATCCGATTTCGATCATGTTCCGAAAATCGCACCCGCCTACCGTCACATCGGATTCAACGGCGTCGATCCCGTATAACATGCCGTCGAATGTGCTGATTCCGTAAGAGGAGACGACGGCAACGGCTTTGTTGACGTAAATACCCGCATAAGACCAGCCTGGAAACGCGGGATCCAGTCCGGTACTGAACCTGAAAACAGGTAATGAACTGCATTGAAATGTGTTGTTTCCGAAAAAGGGCAGGTTCAAACCTGTCTGGCCCAGAGAGGCGTCGCCATTTCGGATGCCAATATGGTTGCGGTCGAAAATGGTGCCATTTACAATAGCCGACGCTCCGTCGTCCAATGTCAGGGCCGCTTCGGCGTCCTCGATTTCGCAATTGAGCAGTACTGCTCCACCCTGGTCTTTCAAGTAAATACCCTTCCACATTTTTTTATCGCAGGTGTAAAAATTCGTGGCCCCCGCGGCAACAGTATTGGCGCCCTCGGTAATCAGTTGAGCGCCTTGTTCCAACTGTACACGGCAATTGTCAAAAATGAGGAGACGATCAATTTTTAATATCCCGTTGATCTGGATTTTTTGGTTCTGTAAGGTCGTACCATTGGGATAGAGGCTGGACAAAAAGGTGATACTTTGCTGCCCCTGATTGATGGGAACGCCGATGGTTAACGTAACCGCTTCGTTGCCATGCAAATCACAAAGGGTTTGGCTGATTCCCCGATTAAGCAAAAAGCAAACCATCGGAATAAAAATTACCCCCCCGCAAAAACAAAGAATTCAACTTTAAAATAGCGTGTTTTTTCATAACAAATATATTAAAATTTGAGTAATATGCCAAATTTTCGCAATGCCCAAATGATACAAAATTTCGATCATACATACCTGCAACTCTGGACTCTTCATCAGTTAACCGTGTTCAAAGATAAACAAAATTATCAACAAAATCGATCATAGCGGGTCATTAAACCCCAAACCCCGCAGCGCTTCGAGTACGGTGGCTTTGTGCTGCCGCCCAATGGGTATTTGCTGCCCTCCTGCATGTATCTCGGTGGCGGTAAAAGCGGAAATGTGGGCTCTGGAAACCAGAAACGAGCGATGCACCCGCAAAAACAAATGGCGGTCGAGCATCTGCTCAATCTGACTGATCGAACTGCGCGTAACCCAGCTTGTGCCGTCGACCAGAAACAGGCGCACGTAATCTTTCAGGCTTTCCACCACGGCGATCTCATCGAGCCAGACCCGCACCATCTTTTTATTGACATTGAAATAATGAAAGGCTCTCGCCGCCTGCCGGTTTTCCTCAGGGCGGCGGAGTTTTTGCACCGATTTTAAAAACCGTTCAAAATCAATGGGTTTGAGTAAATAATCCACCACGCCAAGTTCGTAGCCGTCCAGGGCGTACTCATGGTATGCCGTCGTCAGAATGGTCTGTGGCGGATGGCGCAGAGTGCGCAGGAAGTCCAGACCTTTCAAACCCGGCAGGTGGATGTCCAGAAACAAGACCTCGACCGACTGCTGGTGCAAGGCTTCCAGCGCCTGCATGGCATCCGAACAGCGCCCGACGCAATGCAGCCACGATACCTGCCGGATATAATCTTCCAGAACGGCAGCGGCCAGCGGCTCGTCTTCAACGATGAGGCAATTCATAAAGCAGAAAATTTATCCAGTTCAAGTCGGAGTTGAGCCCGAAAAAACCTCTTGCCGGCCTCGTTTTCCACGCCTGCCGACAATTCATTTTTACCCGGATAGATCAGTTCGAGCTGCCGACGTATGTTTTGCAGGCCGATACCACTGCCGGGGTCAGTCGCCTCGAATTGCGGATCAACCGAATTCTCTACCCTTACATCGAGCACTTTGTCGTGCAAAACGACCGAAATACGCACCCAGGCATCCGTTCGGTGCTCGCCTGCGCCGTGTTTGAACGCATTTTCCACCAAAGGCAACAACAGCAGTGGCGTGATGGGTTGCTTGGGGTCGTCGAGATTAAAATGTATCTCCACCGACAGCCGGTCTTCATCGTAGCGCAATCGTTCGAGGGCGACATAGTCCTTCAAAATCTGCACTTCCTGTTCAACCGGGATACTGGGCTTTCGGGTTTCGTACAATACAAAGCGCAGCAAATGAGCGAGTTGCAAAGCAACCGGAGCGGTTTTGTCCGATTTCATCCGCGCCAGCGCATAAAGGTTGTTGATGGTGTTGAACAAAAAATGCGGGTGTATCTGATTTTTCAAAGCCTGCAACTCGGCAGCGGTCTTTTCTTCCCGCAAAACAGCTTCCCGTCGCAGCAGATCCTGTTGACGGTAAAACAGCCGGACCGTCAAAGCCACGCCGCTGGCCAGCACGCAATCGAAAATATCGACCATGGCACGCCAGTCCCAAAAAGCGATCGTACTGTCGGGGAAATAAACCGGAACGATGTACCACAGTTTGAACAGCCGGTTGAGCAAGCCACCCGCCACATTGGCCAGCGCAGCGCCGGCAAATGCGGGCCAAACACTGCCCTGCCGGTTGTTCAGTCGGCCGAGGCTCCAGAAGGCGCCGTAGGTAGCCAGCATCCGGGCCGGCATTTGCATGCCCTCGCTGAGCAGATATTTGACCACATTGCCGTCGTAGCGGCTATACGTGTAGGCATATATCCACCAAAAAGCCAGCCAGTAGGCCGCATGTAGTACCCAGCGCTGTTTCATAGCGGCAAAATTGCGGAAAAAATCAGGGGCGGCGCCTGTCGTCTGTCATGCGCAAGCGGTTGTTCGGCAGCACTTGTTTTATGGTTTAAATGCGCGCCCTGAATTTTGAGCACACACACAACTAAACATTGCGCTATGAAAACAATTTGCACCTGGCTCGGGGTCTTTTTTCCTTTTCTTTTTTACGCACAAACTGTTCGGGAAATTCCGGCTGAGTATCCGACCATCCAGGCAGGCATCGATGCGGCCCAGGAAGGCGACACCGTATTGGTCAGTCCCGGTATTTATTATGAAAACCTGCAATTGCGCGGCCGCAACATCGTACTCAGCAGCCGATTCTGGGCAGACCGGAATCCGGATCTGATCGCCCAAACGGTCGTCGACGGCAGCCAGCCCGCGCATCCGGACACGGCCAGTTGTCTGTTGATCTGGAAAAACGAAGGCTCGGCCACCGTGATCGAGGGTTTTACATTCCGGGGCGGAACCGGCACGGTATGGCTCGATCCTGCGGGTGCGGGCACTTTCCGCGAAGGCGGCGGCATCCTGACGGAATATGCCTCGCCGGTCATCCGGCACAACGTGATTCGCAACAACTCCGTCGCGCCGGCAGGTGCGGGCATGGTCAGCTCGGGCGGCGGCGGTATTCGTTCGGGCGAAGGTGCGCCGCTGATTGAAAACAACCTGATCGTGTACAACCAGGCCGAAGGCTACGGGGGCGGCATTGTGCTCAACTACTGCCCCGGCGCAGTCGTGCGCAACAATGTCATTGCGCACAATTCGGGCGGCAAAAACTACTCGGGCGGCGGTTTCTGGGCCACCGGCGCCGGGCAAAGCACCGTGGTACAGTTGCACAACAACGTGATCGCTTTCAACGATTCACCCGGCCCGGTCGGTGCCAACAGCGGCAAAGGCGGCGGCATCTGGGTGTTTTCCATCAAAGTGCTGGGCAGCGGAAACATCGTTTGGGGCAATACGCAAGCCGATGGCAAACAAATCGCGCAGGATGGCGCCGCTCTTCAAATCCGCTATTCCTGCGTGGAAGACGGCTGGAACGGCGTGGGGAATTTCAACGACAACCCCTTGTTTGCCGACACGCTCCGCTTCCTGCTCTCCCCCGGCTCGCCCTGTATCGACAAGGGCAACCCCGATCCGGCCTTCAACGACTTTTCCGTCAACGGCAGCCGCGCCGCCTACCCTTCCCGGGGTGGCCTGCGGCAGGATGCCGGCGCTTTCGGCGGACCCGGGCGCGGACCGCTCGCCGTATTCAACTGGCTCGACAACCCGCTGATTTTTAGCCCCGTACTCAATTCGCCCGTCGTCGCGACGCCCGGCGACTCCCGCAGTGTCAACTGGATCGACATCGACGGCGACCAGGACCTCGACCTGTTCATTTCCAATGGGCCGCAGGGCGGAGAGGACAATTTTTTATACCTCAACAACGGTCAGGGCTTGTTCACGGCCCTCGACAACGACCCCATCGTCTCGGACGGCAAACCCTCCGACGGCGCAACCTGGGCCGATTACGACAACGACGGCGACAACGATTGTTTCGTAGCCAACTGGTACGGCGTCAACAACCTGCTTTACCGAAACGAAGGCAACGGCTCATTCACCCAAATCACGACCGGCTCGCCCGTGACCGACGGCGGCTATTCCGAAACGGCCAGCTGGGGCGATTACGACAACGACGGCCTGCTCGACCTCTACGTGACCAACAGCGACGGCATCCCGAAAAACTTCCTGTATCGCAACAACGGCGACGGCAATTTTGTCAAAATCACCAGCGGCGCGCCGGTCGCCGACGCATTTATCTCCCGCTGCGTCAACTGGACGGACTTCAACAACGACGGCACGCTCGACCTCTTTGTGACCAATGAAAACAATCAGGCGGAAAACCTCTATTCCAACAACGGCGACGGCACATTTACCAAAATCACGGCCGGGACACTGGTCAACAACGGCGGCAAAACCATGAGCGCCAGCTGGGGCGATTACGACAACGACGGCCTGCAGGACGTTTTTCTGGCCAACGACCAGGGCAACGACGTACTTTTCCACAACGACGGCAACGGTAATTTCACAAAAATTACCAACGACCCCATCGTCAATAGCGGCGGCAACACCTTCGGCAGCCAATGGGCCGACATCGACAACGACGGCGACCTCGACCTATTCGCCACCAATTCCTTTTGGGGCGGCCCCTGGAGCAACTTCCTGTTTATCAACAACAACAACGGCACGTTCACCCGCGACAGCTCCGAAATTGTCTCAAAGGATGAAGGTTGGTCCTATGGCTGCGCATTCGGCGATTTCGACCGCGACGGCGACCTCGACCTGGCCGTGGCCAATTGCCTGAATGCCAGCCAGCCGGATTACCTCTATGAAAATCACGCGGCCGAATCGGTCAACCACTGGCTCGTGGTGCAGTGCACCGGTACGCAAAGCAACCGCTCGGCCATCGGCGCCCGGGTCAGGGTAAAATCCTGGTCGGGCGGGCAAATGCGGGAGCAAATGCGGGAAATCAGCGCCCAGAGCGGCTATTGCGGCCAAAACCAGCTGGCGCCCCACTTCGGACTCGGCCCCGATGCCAGCATCGAAAGCGTAACGGTGGAATGGCCCTCCGGCGTGGAAGAAATTTTTGGCAATATCGCGACAAATCAATACCTCGGCATCACCGAGGGGCAGGGCGTGAGCACCCAGGAACAAGGCAAATCCCGCATGCGCATCTGGCCGCCCGGCCCCAACCCTTTCCACGACTCGGTGGCTTGCCGTTTCGAGCTCGCCGAAAGCGACAAATTAAGCATTGAAGTTGCTGATATTCAAGGCAAAAGTATCAGAAACCTGGGAAGTGAAACCTATTTACAGGGCGAACATCAGGTTATTTGGGACGGGCGTTCGGAGCAAGGAGAAAAGGTCGCCGCCGGGCTGTATTTGATCATTTTCAG
>JADZFP010000464.1 GCA_020849825.1 Saprospiraceae bacterium | reverse complement strand
GTAGTTTTTAACCCAGAATGCACCTGATTTTCTGTTAACTGCCATAATTTAAAAAAGAAAAAAAATCTGCCTCATAAGTCAGACTTGTGAGGCAGCCTCTGTTGATGGAAACGGCGTTATTGCGAATGGTTGCTGCTCACTGAAAGCGTGTTGCCACTGCTGACTTTGACGTGAATCTCGGGGTCTAGTCCCGTGTTCGAATCGTACGATTTGATGTCGAAGCTTGTGTTCGAAACGGTCACGCGCACCAGGCGGTTGTCGTTCATCAGGCTGGTAGCCGGATTGGTCACGCAGGTTTGGTTGGTCATTTTGAACACTTTCAAGGTGCCAGGACTGCCCCCGGCGCCCGGTACAGGCACCAGGCAGAGTTTTTCAACTACCTGCGGGTTGGTCTGACGCATGGACACTACAAACGTATCCGTATTGGCCCAGGAGAAAATCCGCCATTCGCCATCGGTGTCCGGATTGATCGCCTGATTCGTATTGGGGCAAGTGCCCGTTACGCTGATGATCACGTCCATATCCGGAATAACACCCAGGTCTTCGCGGTCGTCGATGCGCATACTGTCGCCGGCAACCGTATCGCCGTTGGCATTTTTGTAAAAATAACTGAGTTGCAGGGGGCGGGGCGTATTGCCGTCCATAGGAGCAGCGACGACCTGGGTTTGGCCGGGCGCGGCGTTGAAATCGAACAACTGATCGCCGGCAGCATCGTACACTTTAAGGTTGACGGCCGAGGCGCCAGCAATGCTGTCGAACGTGACGGAAAACCCGGAGGTGCCGGGAAGGTCGAATTTTATGAGTGGATTGGGCACACGGCAAAGAGGCGCTTCACAGCCGGAGAGCCCGAACAGGGCGCTTGCCAGCAAGAGCAGCATGGCAAAACGAAATTGCTTCATGGCGTTCATGTACGAAAAAATTAGTTTACATTAATTTAATGGTGCGAAATTATCGCAACCAAAGGTTGCGAAACGATTACGGATTTTAGCACTTTTACCGCGCGCATTTTTTCCGTCTCTCCCCCTCCTCCATGCACAACAGCGATCTCGTTGAACTCCTCGCCCAGCTCCGGCCCGACGAATGCCGCCGCTTGCGCAGCTACCTGCACGATACGGTCCAGGCGCGCCCGGAGGTATTGACCCTCACAACGTACACACTCGAACACCTCGGCGACGAAGATGATTCCACACTATCGAGGGCAACCGTATATGCTTTTATTTTTCCCGGCCAACCGCCTGTGGCCAATAAACTGGAAAAACTGATGTCTGATGCGCTACACCTCGTACGTCAGTTTGTAGCTGTCGAGATGGCAACCCGCGACCTGCGCGAAATGCAACAACAAGTGTTGTTGCAGCGCTTTTACCGGGAGCGCGAGATGGAAAAAAAATTCAGGCAAAGCCGCGGCCAGGTCGCCAGATTGAAAGAACAACCCGGAAACTGGGTACCACAGGATTACTATTTCCAGTTTTTGTCGGAGGAAGAAGAATCCATGTTTCTCAGTGCCCGCAACCAAAAAAAGGACGATATTAATCTTTGGAATACCATTCAGTCGCTGGACGAATATTACCTGGTAGAAAGATTGCGATACACCTGCGTCCTGCTCAATCAGAACCAGCTGGTTTCCCTTAAACTGCCGCCTTTGAAAGATTGGCTGCCCATCGACCTGTCATCGGCCCATCTGCAATGGTTTTTCGAAAAACCTTTGGGCAAGCTGTTCCTGCTGGCAGTCAACCTGTTTTCATCGGACACCGCCAACTCCGTCGACCAGAACAAAAAACTGGAAGAGTTTATCGAGTTCCTGCAAGACTATGAAAAAGTGATACCGACTGAGTTTATCAACTCTTTGGAAATTTTTGCATGCAACTATGGCATTAAACAAATAAATCAGGGGCATTACTCCTTCCTGCATTCGATTTTTCTGATCCAAAAACGAAGGGTGAAATCGGGCAGGATTTACATAAATGGCCTGATCAAATCTTCCGAATTCCACAGTATCGTCGTGGCCGGACTTCGCCTGGGCGACAATGCCTGGGTCAAGGATTTCATCGAGGAGCATCGCGACAAAATTCTGGGAGCCATGCCTTCCTCGGATTACTACCAGTTCAACCTGATCTACTACTACTTCCAGACCAAAGAATACGAGCCCGAGTTGCATACTTTGCTGACATCCAACTATGAAGATATGTTGTATAAATTGCAAAGTAAAGTGCTCGAAATCAAGATTCTCTACGAAATGAGCCGTCGCCCCAAAGCAGACTACCGCACTTTGGAGTTTCTCGAAAACAAAGTCGAGGCGGCCATTGTCTTTTTTTTCCGCGAAAAAAACATCCCGCCCGACAAAAGAAAAATGTACAAACGCTTTGCCGATACCATGAAGCGTATTTTGCATGCGGAGGGAAAAGGAGACGCAAAACGCCTGGAGAAAATACGGACCGATATAGACGCATCTGACCTGATCGCCGACCGGCAGTGGCTGTTGAGCGTCGTAGACGGGCTGTTAAAGCACAATAAATAGCGTAACTGATGCCTCAAATGCATCGCAAAAGCGGCGAAACGTTTATTCCTCAATCACCCCTACGAACAATATAGTACCCAAAGCCGCAAAGAGGTCGTCTCACAAGTCGGTCGGCCCAAAATCGTAGAAATATTATTTCACGCAAAGTCGCAAAGCGCGCAAAGAATTTGCTCCTTGGCGGCCTTTGCGGCTTTGCGTGAAACTTTATTCGCCAGGGCTCCTGGCTACTTCGACTTGTGAGACAGCCTCTTTGCGATTCAGTGTGAAATAAAATCCCAACGGTTGTTGGAGCGAATGTGTCAGATACAGTCTTTGTCGTTTACAAACCCGCAGGCGACCAACGCATGCCCACAAACCCGATCGGTCCCATCATAGGCGCCCACACCTGCGAGCCGTTGAAATAAGGGCTCCAGGGGTCGTTGGCAGCGATAATCGCGTGGTGTTGGCGGTAAGCCGTGAGGTTTTCGCCACCGACATAGATCTCCAGATTTTTCCAGGCCCGTGTAATCTGGGCGTTCAAGAGCCCAAACGTCGGGCTGATCTGAACAAAATCGTGCAAATACTGGTGCGGCACGCCCACGTTGTCGGGCAAGCGCTGCGGCCCCACGATCTGCGTACTGGTATTGAAGCGCCATTTTTTACCGGGGGTGGTGTAGTCGACGGTAAACAAGCCCCGATGAGCGGCCAGCAGCGGCGGTTGACGCAACGCACCGGCGGCATAGGTAGCGCGCACGTCGTTCCATTTGTAGCCGGTTTTGAGTTCGAGGCCGGGCAAGGGGCTGTACTGCAGCACCGCAAGGACGCTGTTCGCATAAGCAGGGCCATCGGCGTTGTAGAAAAAGACGTCGGTGGCCGACTGATCTACGTCGACCAGTATCTGGCGCTGAAGATCAGTGCGATAGCCATCGATACTGAGGCTCCCGTCGCGGCCAAACACTTTGAAATTTTGGGTAAAATTGATTCCAAAATTCCAGGCTTCTTCCAGGCCCAGATCATCGGCAAAATGCAAAGCCCTGTTGCTGGCCAGCACACTGATATTTTCGGCCATAAGATTGGGCGAGCGGAAGCCACGACCGGCTGAAACGCGCACCACGCTATTTTGGGAAAAATTGTATTTGGCGCTCATACGCGGCGTAAACAGCCAGCGCTGAAAGCGGCTGTTCCAGTCGAGGCGAGCGCCTGCAACCACCACAATATCAGGCATTTCGAGGCGGAGATTAGGCCGACTGTAAGTATATTCTGCCATTGCGCCCGGCACAAATTCGCGGCGGTCGAGCACACCTTCATTGACGCGCTCACGGATATCATCGTACTGAATGGAAGGCGCAAACACAATCTTGTGATCGGTGGTGCCGAAAATCGTTTCCACCAACGTTTGCCAGTACAACGATTGCTGCGTGGCGGCATACACGTTGCGACCGTACACTGCGTCGAAACGGTGCCAGGAGGCCGAAAACATGTTCCCGATCTGGTTATAGGGTTTTCCCCAGAGGTTTTCCCGGCCAACTTTCCCCCAAACTTCCACCCTTTCGTTGCGCTGATCGACGGCAAAACGAGGCGCCCCGCCTTCGAGCGTTGCGATCTGGCCCCCGAGGCGGCGGTCGGTCAGCGCCTGTACGTTGATTTGTCCGCAAGTGGTCGGGCTTTCATAAAAAAGCCGGTACAGACCGTTCAGCTGGCGGCGGTTGGGCGAATCGTAGAAATTGTCGCTATTCATGTCCCAGCGATTTTCCACAAAGCTGCCGTGCAGCAAGAGACCGTTGGAAAAACGCCCCACACCCTTCCGGTTCAGGTGAACATTGAGCTCTCCCCTACCCTCCGACGACCCGAAGGCATTGACAAACAAAGGTTTGTCGCTCGTCGGCTTGACCAATTCCGCATTGACCTGGCCGGTGATGCCCGCCGCGCCGTTTTTGACCGTACTGGCGCCCTTGGCCAGTTGTATGCTGCCGAGCCAGGTGCCGGGTATCATTTCAAAGGCAAACGGCGTGGCAATGCCGCCCAAAGTCGGGCGGTTTTCGATCATAAACTGGCTGTACACACCGCGCAGGCCGAGCATCTGTATTTCTTTCACCCCGCTGACGGCGTCGGCGTAAGTGAGATCGACGGTGCCGTTGGTCGTAAAACTCTCGGAGAGGTTACAGCAGGGCGCTTTGCGCAGTTCCTGGCTGTTGATGCTTTCCACATTGCGGGTTTCGAGCGTTGATGTGGCGTTGTCGAAACCGGTGGCAGTAACGGTTGCGGTTTGCAGCGCCACGAACCCGCTGATTTCGATCCAGATGCTGTCTTCTCCCGGCAGAACCAATACTTCTACCGGATTGTAGCCAACATAACGGACCTGTAGGGTATCGGATTTTTGTTGACGCGGCAGCCAAAAACGGCCTTCTGTATCGGTAATCGCGCCGGTTGTCGTGCCCTTCCATTGCACGGTGGCGCCGATGAGCAGTTCCTCCCGTTCGTTGGTGACGATACCGAAGAGTTGTTGCTGAGAGAAAAGGGCGGGGTTATAAAAGAGAAAGAACAGTCCGATCAGGACAATTATTTTTTTCATGATTGCTGATTAAGTGCTTGATAAATTAAAAATCCCGGAACGCACAGCAGGAGGCGTCCTGGCGACAAGGAAGGCCGGGGAGCATACGATTTACGTTGCTCGAAAGCCAGCCTATCGAAACAGCACTAACAGCGAAATATCTGATGATTGATACAAATCTGCCATCCGGAGGGCCCGGGTGGTGGAGGCGCTTTGTTGAAATGAACGGACGCATCACAAAGCGCGGGCTTAACTTTTCGCACAAAAAAGGGCAAATCGTTCAGCCAAAGGGGAAAATCAAAGGTTTTTTCAATTGGTTTATCCACCAGAAACTCGGTCTTCAGTTGGAAGACCTTGGTCGTTTTCTGAGTACAATCATGTTCTTTGGGCGCATTTTCACCAGGTTTGTCGCAACAAGACCTTGCAGGCTCTTCACAAACCGGCGCCTTGCTCGCGCAACATTGCATTGCCGGCGCATCATCACCCCCCATATCGCATTCCTCATCCGGGGAGATAAACAACGAATACGATGTACTGTCCAAACAGTAGCAATAAATCCGATGCACACTGACCCCGACAGTCGCTGTAAACAAGGCGGCTATCCAGATCCAGGCAAAGGATTTTTTTGCTGTTGAAGACATGGTCGTTGAATATTGGTGCAAAAGTAAGGGCGAAACACGGGATTCGCAAGTGTAGCGCCGCTGTAGCGCCGACCTCCAGGTCGGCGATGCTGAGAGCAGAAATAACCCGCGATTACCAGCCAATGCTTCGGTCGGGTATTTCATAAAAAAACCGATTCGGAGCAGTGGCTTTTAATCGCGGGTTGCTGCTGATCGTAACAGCGCCGCTGTAGCGCCGACCTCCAGGTCGGCGATGCTGAGAGCAGAAATAACCCGCGATTACCAGCCAATGCTTCGGTCGGGTAT
>JADZFP010000463.1 GCA_020849825.1 Saprospiraceae bacterium | reverse complement strand
CTCACAAGTCTGTGCACACAGGAACCCTGGCGAATAAAGTTTCACGCAAAGCCGCAAAGGCCGCCAAGGAGCAAATCCTTTGCGCGCTTTGCGACTTTGCGTGAAATAATATTTCTACGATCTTGGGTCGGCCCGACTTGAGAGACAGCCTCTTTTGCTTTATTTTCCAAAAAATATCATCAACACAGGCTTCAAACAAATCCTCGCATCCTCAAATCTTCAAATCCTCAAACATAAAGCCCTCCGTTCAGCACATTCCGCGAGATCACGATCCGCTGCACTTCGGAGGTGCCTTCGTAGATCTGTGTGATCTTGGCGTCGCGCATGAGGCGTTCCACGTGGTATTCTTTCACGTAGCCGTACCCGCCGTGGATTTGCACGGCTTCTACGGTGTGGCGCATGGCGGCTTCGGAGGCGATGAGTTTGGCCATGGCGGCGGCCTGGTCGTAGTCGGCGTTTTGGTCTTTCAGGACGGCAGCGCGATAGACCATGAGGCGGGCGGCTTCGATGTCGGTGGCCATGTCGGCGATTTTGAAGGCGATGGCTTGGTGGTTGGCGATGGGTTTGCCGAAGGCCTGGCGTTCTTTGGCGTAGGCGACCGAGAGTTCGTAGGCGCCGGCGGCGATGCCGAGGGCCTGGGAGGCGATGCCGATACGGCCGCCAGAGAGGGTTTTCATGGCGAATTTGAAGCCGAAGCCGTCGTCGCCGATGCGGTTTTCCTTGGGCACCTTCACGTCGTTGTACATGATGGTGTGGGTATCGGAGGAGCGGATGCCGAGTTTGTCTTCCTTGGCGCCCACGACCACACCGGGCCAGCTGGTTTCCACGATCAGGCAGTTGATACCTTTATGGCCCTTGTCGGGGTGGGTTTGGGCCATGACGAGGTGCAGTTGCGAGGTGCCGCCGTTGGTGATCCAGTTTTTGGTGCCGTTGAGCAGATAGTGGTCGCCCATGTCGACGGCGGTGGTGCGCTGGCTGGTAGCGTCGCTGCCGGCTTCGGGTTCGGAGAGGCAGAAAGAGCCGATCCATTCGCCGGAGGCGAGTTTGGGCAGGTATTTGCGTTTTTGCTCTTCGGTGCCGTAGGTTTCGAGACCCCAGCAGACGAGGGAGTTGTTGACCGACATGATAACGGCGCAGGAGGCGTCGACCTTGGAGATTTCTTCCATGGCGAGCACGTAGCTGAGGGTATCCATGCCGCCGCCGCCATATTCGGGCGAGACCATCATACCCAGAAATCCGAGTTCGGCCATCATTCGGACCTGCTCGGTGGGGTATTTCATATGGGAGTCGCGTTCGATGACGCCGGGCTTTAGTTCGTTTTGGGCAAATTGGCGGGCTGCTTCTTTTACAGCGAGATGTTCTTCAGTCAGTTGAAACATGTGCGTGGTGGTACTGGGCGGTGAATACTGATTGGACGGACAAAACAGGACAGGTATCCGATCGGTTTAAAAAGCAGCGCAAAGGTAAAAAGCCGCGGTCAGAGCGCGTCGAAATTTGATCCTGCGACAGGAATTTATACCGGTTCTTAATCCTTTAGGTGGGTTTCTACCGTTTGTAGCACAATTTTATCAGGTGTGCCTCCGCGGTGGATGAAAGCGACCACGCTGCAGTGTTTGGCTACCCACTTGGGGTCCATGGTCAGGTTGTATTCGTAAGTATAAGCCTGGCCGCCGTTGAGGGCGCCGATGGCGTCGCCGTCGACTTTGGTGACCACGTCGCGCAGCACGTGGCGGTGCACGTAGTTGTTCACTTTGACCAGGTTGACCTGCTGCACGTCGACGATGCTGTCTTCGGTGATAAAGATGCTGAGCCGGAGATCGCCCGAAAGGGTGTTTTCGGGTGCGGCATTGATCTTCATATTCAGGTTGCGGGTGGTGCTGTCGTATTCGGTCGTGAGGTACAGGCCGAGTTTATAGTCATCCTCGAATTGGCTGGCCACGGTGCTGGCCCAAAGCGAAGGCAGCAAAAAAGCAGAGCCGTTGGTTTCCCAGCGGTTGAACGCCGCGGTCGGGAAAGCCAGTGGCGCGCCGATGTAATTGGCCAGTTCGGTGCCGTCGTTGGTGCGGAAATCCACCTGGCTGGTGGAAAAAGGCACGGAAAATTGCTGCGCCGCGTGAATAGACACGATCACTACATTCTCTTTTCCGTAGGCCTGGGCCAGCGACTGGAGTTCGATGGCGCCGTCGGGGCACTGGGCGCATTGCACGCCGGTGAGCTCTTCCACGAGCACCCGGCGTTTGCCGGAGCTGAGGTCGGGAATGGTAATGGGTTCTTCCTTGCAGGCGGCGATGAAGCAAAAGGAGAGGGCGGCGAATGAGAGCAGGATATTTTTCATAATCAAAACAAAACTTTGATCGTAAAGTATGGGTTGTCAGAAGGATGAATTGACGCGCATTTGTACCCCGTGGAAGGTGGGTTCGTAGCGGCAAATACCGCCTGCGCAGTTGATCCCTTCCACCTGTTTGACGTAAGCCAGGGAGAAACGGTTGGCTTTGTGGGTATATACGATGCCGACGGTCGGGTAATTGATACCGTCGAAACGGGTGTACTCGCGTTTGTATTTTTCCTCGTCCTTGTGCGGCATCTTGTACATGTTGGATGCGTAGAACAACCAGTGCGGCGCGAGGCCTACTTCGGCCAGCAGGAATGCCCAGGAGCCGAATTCTTCCTCGGTATCGAGGTATTGCGCTTCCACGCGGAGCGAGCGGCGGGGAGTGAAGCGGTAGAGGAATTCGGCGTAGGGTGTCAGGCCTTGCACGTAGGTGCGGTCGGCCTGGCCTTTCACGTCGGCCAGCGCTTTTTTACCCTGGTAGATTTCCATGTTGTATTTCAGGATCTGGAAGCCGAACAGGGCCTGCCATTTGCGCTTTTGTTTGAAGGTGATTTCCGGCGCGATCTCGCGGTAAAGTTCGGTGCCGTCGAGCAGCTGGATTTCGGAGACGTTGAGGCCCAGGCTGAGTTTTTTGTTTACGGCGTACTTGACGTCCAACTGGAGTGCCTGCTCGCCGAGTTCCTGGGTGGCCGGGCTGAAACGGGCGGTGAGCCGGTAAGTATTTTGCCGCGCCATGGGCGGCAGGAAGTTGATGGCGCCCTGCACGCCGGGCGTGAAGGGGTTTTGGCGGAAAGAAAAATCCTCTGTGCGTTTGCCCTCCAGCGTGATACCAAGGCCGCTTTTGGCGTAGGAAATGCTGGTGTACACGGTGTAGCCTTCGGAGTTGCGCAGTTTGCCTTTGCCGCCGTTGGCTTTTTCCGCCAGCGGGTCCAGGAGTACGTCGTTGGTTTTCAATGCGCCCTCGACGTACCAGGAAATGGGCCCGGCGGTGAGGGTATTGTACACCGTGGCGGCGTAGGTATTGTATTGCGCCCCGATGCTGTCGATTGGGTCATAAAATGCTATAGTGCCGACGATCTGTCTTATTGTGGCATCGTCGTAGGTGCGGGCCACCACCCCCATACCGGGTGCAAAAGTCAGGTCTTTGGTCGAGTCGGGTTTGATAAAACCTTCGAAGGCCATGCCGCGCAGGTTGGTTTCGTATTGGGTAAACTGCTGTTTTTGTTTGCCGGCAAAGGCGCGCACGTTCCAGTTTTCATTGAATTTATAACCTACTTTGACACCGTGCAAGGCGTTGTCGATCATCAGGGCGCGTTCTTCGTAAGAGCGGTAAATGATGCCCGAGCCGATCTGATCGTACAGCCAGCCGCCGGCCAAATCGAATTTGCCGACCGTTTTGTGCACGTACCAGCGACCGATGCCCTGACCGTTGAAGGAAGCCAGCGGGTTGAGCAGGTTGGAGTTGTTGAACACATCGAAACGCAGGCCGACGTCGAAACCCCAGTTGGAATAGTTGAGGTTGAGCCAGCTTTCGGCGCCGAATTTTTGGTAATCGTATTGCGGAGTACCCACGGCATTGATGCTCGAGTCGGCGATAAAAAAATTGCCGTTGCTCTGCAAATTGCCGGTGACGCGGGCGTTGTTCTGGGCGTTTGAACGCGAAATCACAAAAAGACAAAGGGTTGCGAGTAGAAGGTGTCTCATACTTGAAGGTTAGTCGATTTCAGGGCGAATGTAGCGCCTCGCCCAGGCTTGTGGGGCAATCAATCGGGGAAAATGGCAAGGGGCGGACAAAATTGACCGAAAAAGCCGGCTCAGCGGAGCTTTTCCAGCAGCCAGTCGCGTTCGGCTACGGCAGCGGTCTGGCGGATTTTCTCGGCCAGTGCGCGCCGGCGGGCAGGGCTCTGACCCACTGTTTTGATCAGTTTTTGGGTAAATTTTACAAAATTCAGGTAACTCTCGCGGTGGTAACCCAGGTCTTTTCTGCGCCGCAAATAAGCCTTGAAACTGTCGAGCAGACTACTCAACGGCAGCCATTCGTTGCGTTCGAAATAGCTGCGCAGCAACATTTTTCGCGCATCGATCTGGATAAAAACATCGGGAAAATCGACCTCGCGCAGCAATTCGAGCACCGCCAGGTAATCGGAGCTGCGAAAGTGCAACACGGCCTTGGCGTAGCGGTAGATGTTGTCGCGGTCGGGCAAGGGCAAAAAAGCGCGGTATTGTTCGAGAAAAGCCGCCGCCCAGTCGTGCTCACCGCAGAGTTTGGCCAGGTTGAGGATGTTGATATAGGTGTATTTGGGCAGCACCTCGTTTTCGAGCAGGATGCCGCGTTCGAGCGCCTGCCGGTAGAGGTTGAAGGCCTCGCGGGTGTAGTTTTTTTCGCCCCGGTTGTGCCGCCGGATGGCAAAGTTGATGGCCGTCATGAACAGGTCGCGGCTTTCGGCCGTGCGGAACAGGTGGACGTGCGCGGCGAGCAGGTCTTTCAATTGGCGGAAGCAGTCTTCATTGTCGGGTTCGCGCATGGCCCGGAAGCCGGCGTGCATCAGGGCGAGCGCGGGGTTGCCGGCCGCGTCGGCGGCGATCGAGAGGGCTTCGGCGGCCAGCGGGACGGGCGGCTGGGCGTCGCGGGTCAGGGTTTCGAGCGAGCGCGCCGTGCCCGACCATTTGATGTTTTCGAGCAGGTAAAAGTTGGTGAGGGCTTCGGTGACCTCGCCGAGATTGGGTTTGCCGTCTTGCGGGGCCACGATCCAGTGGGCAAAACGCTCTTTTTGCAGCCGGTATTCGAGCAGCCAGTAGTCGGCATCGCGCTGCGGGGCATCGAGCAGGCGCTGATGAAGTAGTTGGGCATTGTGCTCGAAATGCCGCGCCAGTCCGCGTTTGCGGAAAGCGCAGCAGCGCAGGAATTGTTCGCTGTGCGGGTCGTTGCGCAGTTCTTCCACGGCGAGAAACTGCTCGAGGCGTTCGGAAAACCAGTTGAGCAGGAGGTTGAACTGCAAATTGTCGAAGGCCTTATTGGGGTATATTTTTTTATAAATGTCTGTTTTTGTTGTTGAATTGTTCAGTGTTCGGAGTTGCTCATACAACCCGAGTACGTCTTTCCTGTGGTTGAAATAGGGCGATTGCAGGAATTTTTTGAACCGAATTTGTTCTTTTTCCGATAAAGTTTGAAAAAGCCGGACAGCGAGCGTTTGTTGCATGGCATCTTCTTTTTGCGCTGTTTAGTTTTTTATAACAAGAGGAAAATGTACTGGTTTTCGATGCCTGGGTGCTGGACTTTTGTGTAAAAAATCACCGTCATAAAAAAGCCGTATCGAACTCGTATGAAAAAGTTGTTCCTCTTTTCTCTTTTGGCTATGGCCTTGTTCGCCGGTCCTTTGGCCGCACAATCTTTTTTGAAAAAATATACCGGCCTGGGTGATCAACGCGACGTTTCCCCGCCTTTTACCTATCCCAATGGCGACATCGGAATGGTCGTACAACACAGTTGGCAGAACAACGTCTTGTTGCAACTTCGGACCGACGCCGACGGCAACCTGTTGTCCAACACGCCGGTCAACCTGCCCGATTTGTATCAGCACTACCTGATGCCCGACGGGTCGCTGATTTCGGCCATCGGATTCGGCGATTACCTGCAGGTCTGGAAACGCGACGCAAGCGGCAATGTCTTGTGGCAAAATTTGTATCCCCTGATTACGCTCGGCGAAGTGCTGGTTTATCGCGGCATGACGGTAAGCCCCACGAACGACATTTTTATCCGCGGGTATTATTATCTCGACGGGGTGCCGCATTATCAGAATTTTGTGGTGAAACTCAGTGCGGATGGCGATTTTGAATGGATCAATACGGTCGTTACCAACGACTATGATGCACAGATCAGCGTTAATGCCGATCCCCTCGGCGGCTGTCTGGTCGGCTGGGCCATCATCGATACTGCGAGCAGTCCGGCGCCCAATATTTTCGAAGGTTTGTGGCGCTACAATGCCGACGGCAGCACGGCCTGGTCGATCAAGGCGCCCGGCGATCTCGGTCAGAATAATGTATCGAATGGCTACGCCACCAATGCGGCCGGCCAAACGCTGGTCATTTCAACCGACGACCAGCAGTGGATCATGGATTCGCTGTACTGGATGCTGCTCGACCCTGCCGGCGATACCCTCTGGCAATTTACTTCTACCGCCCACCCCGAGCTCAAATGGCTGCGCCCGGACGTGGTGATACCGGTCGGCAACTCGGGTTTTGTGGTGGCCGGCAATTTTGAAAATCATCCGCAAAACCAGTATATCGGCACCCTGGCGAAAGTCGACCTGAGTGGCAATATTGAATGGGTGCGCACTTTCGGGCCACTTAGCAGTCCACAGGTCGGAATTGCTTATTTTCAATCCGGTACGGCGCTCAACGACGGCAGTGTTTTGGTTGCAGGCACCCTTTACGACGATATTTTCCTCCTCAAAGTTCCCGCCGACGGCGCTTTCTATGGCTACCAGAACACCATTGAAGGCCAGGTCGCCTACGACACCGACGGCAATTGCAACATTGATCCGACGGACATCCCGCAGGCTTTCTGGGCCGTCACGGCGGAAGGCAATGGCTACCGCCAGTACGGCCTCACCGACGCTGCCGGTCATTACCACATCCCCTATCTCGACACCGGCTATTATCAAATCATCCTTACCCCGCCCAGTTACCTCTGGGACGCCTGCCAGGACACCATACAGGTCTACTATCCTTACAGCACGACACCGCTGACCGATACGGCCGATTTTGCCGCGCAAACCCCCGCCTACTGCCCTTTGCTCGAAGTACAGGTGACCGTGCCAAACTGGCGTATTTGTACGGAACGCAGCGTGATGGCCCTGGTCTGTAATCAGGGCACGGCGCCCGCTGCGCCCATGCAACTCTCGGTCGTGCTCGACCCCCTGCTCGATATGGCGGGTTCGCCGTACCCGTACACGGTACAAGGCGACACGGTCTTTTTCGAGCTGGACACCTTGCTGCCTTTTCAATGCAAAAACTTCAGTTTTCAGGTCCATGTCTCCTGTGATGCCCAGCTCGGGCAAACCCTTTGCCTGAAAGCGCAGGTGACCCCCGACTCCCTTTGTCTGTTTCCGCCCGACTGGTCGGGGGCCAACATCGTCGTAAATGGCGTTTGCGAAGGCGATTCCGTGCGTTTTAACATCAAAAATACCGGCGGCGCACCCATGAGCGAAGCCCTCGATTTCGTCATCATCGATGATCACGTCATCACGCGTACGGGAGCGTTCGATCTGGCGCCCGAAGAGATGCACGTCGAAACCGTGCCCGCCGACGGCAGCACCTGGCGCATCACCGCCCGGCAGGAACCCGGCCATCCGTTCGGCAGCCAAACGCCGAGCGTCGCCGTCGAAGGCTGTACGGACAACAGCTGGTTTTCTACCGGCATGGTCAATTTGTTCGCCAGTTATACCGGCGGCGCTCCCTTCGAAGACGTGGAATGCAGGGAAGTCGTGGGCAGTTACGATCCGAACGACAAGGCCGGTCTGCCGATCGGGCTGCACTACGAACATTGTGTAGAAGCGACGGAAGTGCTCGATTATCTCGTCCGTTTTCAGAACACGGGCACCGACACGGCTTTTTACGTCGAGATTCAGGATACTTTGTCGGCCTGGCTCAACCCCGCGAGTATTCAATCTGTCACGGCCAGTCACAATTTCCGCTGGACGCTCTCGGGTGCAGGCATCATCCGGTTTATCTTCGACGACATCGTGTTGCCCGATTCCAATGCCAGCCAGGAGGCTTCGCAGGGTTTTGTGCGATTCCGCGTTGCCCAGCGCCCCGGCAACCCGGTGGGCGCCCAGATTTTCAACCGGGCGGGTATTTATTTTGATCAAAATGCGGTGGTGCTGACCAATACCGTTTTTCATACGGTTTGCCAGGATTTTATAGAGATCCAGGTCAGCGACGTGCTGTCGCCGGTCGCCGCGGCGCCGGGTTTCGCCTTGTTCCCCAATCCGGCGCGGGCGGAAGTATCGGTTCGCTTCGATCCGGGCGCCCCGCTGGGCGGCAGTATCAGATTGCTGGATGTTTTTGGCCGCGTGGTGGAGCAGCAGGCCGTCGTTTCGACCGGACTGAGTTTGCGCCGCGATGGGTTGCCTTCGGGCTTGTATTTTGTCGAATGGGTGGCTCCCGACGGGCGCCGGCTGGTGCGGACGCTGGTACTGGAATGAGAGGTGCCATCCGGTCATGATGAAATTGCACGCAGAGGGGGGAGTGTTTCACGCAGTTTTTGTTTTTGCACGCAGAGGTGCTGTGTGCAATAACAAGAAGTTTTGCAAAAAAAATAGTAGATTTGCAATCAGATAAGCAAGCCCTTTGGGGCTATGCAGTTTAGGCAGGACTTAGTTCCTGCCTATTTTGTT
>JADZFP010000462.1 GCA_020849825.1 Saprospiraceae bacterium | reverse complement strand
ATCGAACCTGCTTTTCCAAATGCCATATACTGGTCGAATCGCGTGCACTGGGACTGGGCTACAAAACCCAATGCACGCGAAAAGGCCTCTTTTTTGCCAGAAAACTTTGTTCCGCTGCTTGAACAAGGGCGCCTCAACTGGATACCGGTGGATGAGGAAGTTACTTTTTTGCCGGGTTTTAACGTGCGGTTCTCTTACGGCCATACTGAAGCGATGATGATGCCTGTATTGACGATCGGCGATAAGAAACTGATTTACTGCGCCGATTTGATGCCCTCCCAATGGCATATCGGCATGCCTTACGTAATGGCCTACGATGTGCGTCCGCTGGTGACGCTGGAAGAAAAAGAGCGCCTTTTGGCCAGCGCCGCGCGGCAGGGCGATTTGCTGTTTTTCGAGCACGACCCGCAGGCCGAATGCGGGACGGTAAAAACAGATGAAAAGGGCAGGGTAGTGCCGGAAAGTATTGGCGCGTTGGCCGATTTACTGGGCTGATTTTCTTGCTAAAAACAACACCTGGTCTTTCCCGTTTTTGCCCATTTTGATCTTCAATGAATCCGCCGAAAGATACAAGACCTTGATTTTTCGTACTTTATTGGGCGTTTGCGTGGTGTCGGTCAAAAACAAGTGCTGACCGGACTCCCGGAAAAGCCCGGCCTCGGTGTAGTGCGCAGAAGAGCTGAACAAATACCGGCCGGAGGGGGCAAAATCGATGGAAACCTGATCGACAGGCACCGATTCCAGGCGCTGACCTTCTTCAAAAAATGCGGTAGCCTGCCAATATCCGTGCAACTGCGTGACGTCGAGCGCACAGGAGGAGAAAATCAGCAGCGAGCAGAGGATAACGTATTTCATACTTCGGCCGCAAGAATAGAAAATCCCTTCGACTTCGCGGCTCCGGGATTTTTTAAAATATTTGCGCCCGACACCAACCGACACCGACACATGCGCTACTTACAACTATCCCTGATTCTGTTAGTCTTTTCCGCACTGGCCGGAGCCTGCGTCAAACCCAAAATTTATCGCGCCGAAATCGCCGCCCGCAGCCAGGCCGAAGGGCGGGAAAAAGTCCTGCTCCAGGAACTCATACAACGACGTGAAGAGTCGGCCAATCTGATCAAACAGGTTGGCGATCTGAATCGAACCATCGGTTCTCAAAACGAAGAGATGAACGATCTGCGCGCCGAACTGAACAATCGTACCAAACAAATGGGCGAATCCTCCTCGAAACTCAGCGGACAACTCAGCCAACTCGAAAACGAGCTGGCCGCCAAAAACAGTCTGCTTGATCAGCGAACTGCCACCTTGCAAAAGGTTCAAACGGCACAAAAGGAACGCCGCCGCCGGCTGAATGAATTGAAAACCAAGCTGACGCAGGCATTCGGCGCCTCCTCGGGCGTTCAGGTCGACATAACGCCGGATGAGGCGGTCAGCGTGTCATTGCCCGACAAAACCTTGTTCAATGCGGACGCAACAACCGTCAGTGCTTCCGGGAAAACCATGCTGAAACCACTGGCTGATCTTTTGGGCGAGCACCCGGAATACGATGTAGAAATCATTGCATACACCGACAACTCCCTGCCCAAAGACAAAAGCCTTAAAGATACCTGGGACTGGAGCCTGATCAGGGCTACCAATATCGTGCGTTTGATGATACGTGATTACAACACCAATGCAAACCAGCTGACGCCAATAGGCAGGGGCGAGTTTTATCCGGTTACTTCCAACGCCACCCCGGAAGGCCGGCTGGCCAATCGCCGTACCATTGTGCTCATTCATCCTGCTTTACCCGCGGTTCCGGCTGCGGAATAAGGATCTGCAATTTTAAGTTTAGGTAAAGTTCTGTTTCCCGTCTTAAAATAAACCGGCCGACCTGATAAGTTTGGGCCGTTATGACGATGGGTGAACGAATTGTTCCATTCAGTTCAAAAGACAAGGCCACACTGCGCAAGGTTTTGCTTTTTGAAGTCTTTAAATTCTCAGCACAGATACTGACCGCTCTGTTTTTGCTGACAGGCCTTTACTTTTTCCGAAACCATACCTACAACCGTTTTTTTATCGGGGCCTCTCTGATGCTGTACATCGGATTGCTTCTTGGTCATTTTTTTCTCGACCGTACCAGGGGGCGGGCTGCCAGGCTGATTCGCGACTGGTGGCTGGGGAAAAAGCGGGTGATTTCCGGTCCGGTGGAGCAAGCTGTTTTTACCGACAAAGGTGATGCAATACCGCTCCTGCACTATAAAATCGGTCCGTATCGCTTCGAATTGAGCGAGTTGTCGCCGCTGCTCAAAAAATTCCGCCAGGTTATGCCGGGAGAGTACGTAGAGGTGCACCAATGCCTTTTCTCGGGCACGGTGCTTCGTATTCGTTTGTTGGAACAGGTTCAAAAGCAACAGGCCAACTGAATGAAATATCATCCAGATGGCCTGTTCCGCAAAAAACAACCGGGGAGTTAGTCTTCTTTTTCTTCTTCGGCGGCTTCGTTTTCTTCAACTTCGACCTCTTCGTTCTCTTCCTCCTCCTCTTCAATTTCTTCGGCGCTCTGTTCTTCTTCTTCTTCTTCCTCTTCGGTTTGTTCTTCGTTTTCGTCGCCATCGGTAGCAACGATTACGAGGGTTTCTTCCATTTCCAGGGTTTCGGTTTCTTGGATTTCTTCGTTGAAGGTGGTCATGGCTGAGTGATTTGATTGTTGAACAATGTTGTTGAACTTGTACAACAAAGAAAATGCT
This sequence comes from Saprospiraceae bacterium, assembly GCA_020849825.1. Taxonomy (GTDB): domain Bacteria; phylum Bacteroidota; class Bacteroidia; order Chitinophagales; family Saprospiraceae; genus M3007. The sequence goes on along the minus strand of JADZFP010000462.1, from coordinate 922 downwards.
CAGGCCACACCCTGCCTGTATTGGAAGGGTTAAGCTTCCGTGATGAAAATATGTCGCTAACGTAAAGAGACCGCAAGTGCGTAATAATCAACCCCGTCCATTTGCTGAATGCTGAATTCGTAGCGGAACATCTTTCCGACAACCACGTTTTGGTCGCCCGCTTCGGGGTGCCGTTCGCCAACTGCAACGCGGAGCGTCTGGTAATGCGCGGGGTTCAGGGTGAGAAACATGACGGTGTTCTGCGTTACGTTCCAGACGATTTTTTGTTCAAAAACAGCCTTTCCATTGACCGTTGTTTGCCAACATTTACTGTAGCCCCGGAAAGTGGCGCCGTTGCGGACGAATTCGTTGCGGGCGTCGAAACCAAGGGCTGCAATCCGGGATTCCTTGCCGGCGGGGTCGGTTTTTTGAAGAAACTGAAGATCGTTGAGCGCTATCTCCGGACATTGCGCGAGCAGGGCAGGGGCGGAGGGGGCCAATAAAAAGGCAAGGAGAACAAGAAGTCTGAGCGGCATTTTTCCTGTGAAAATACCGCTCAAAGCGTGTAATAAAATGATGATTTAGAAAGCGGTGGTTTTCAGCGGTTAATGGCATCAGTGGATCAGCATGTGCTCCCGAAATTTTTCCATTTGGGCCTGACTGCCGAGTACGACAAGGTCCCAGCCGGATTGCAAAATAGTCGACGCCGGCGGATTCAGTTCGTAGTGTCCGTTGGGCTCTCTAACGGCGACGACCGTCACCTGCGTTTTTTCAACCAGTCCGGAATCGGCTATGGTCGTATTTTGAAACGACTGTCGTAATTGACTGACGGGCACTTCTTCAAATACTACGCCGGTTGGGCCCATGCTGGCCAACAAGCTGAAAAACTCCACTAAATGTGGCTTGTGTATCAAGGTCGCCATGTAAAACCCACCGATCCGTT
>JADZFP010000461.1 GCA_020849825.1 Saprospiraceae bacterium | reverse complement strand
GGCCGAAGCGCTTTCGAGGTAGGTGAGCGGATTGAGCCGTTCGGAAAGGGAGTCGCCGCGGCCTTTGAGCGACACAAAAGCGATCAGCAGACCCAGCAGGATGACCCCGGCAGGCAGTATTTTTTTTAAAAAAACCGGTCGGAACCCCGGCTCTGCAATGGCCCGCAAAGGAAAATAAACCAGGGCGCCGGCTGCCACGGCCAGGTATACCGTGCGCGTTTGAAGCACCAGAATGAGCAGCAGCAAAAGGGTGATTCCGAACCAGAACAGCCGTTTGTTCGAAATTTCACGGTAAAATAAAAGATTGAAAATCAGCAGAAAAAACAGAAAGTCGGCCGCCAGCCCCTTGTTGCCGAACACCCCGGACGCATAGTCGTACAAGGCATCGTTGTCGAGGCCGTATTGCGTCGTGGCGTAGGCCAGTTGCACCAGCAAAATCGCGCTTACCGAAAAAGTCAGCGCCTGTGTAATTCGGGCCAGGATTTTTCGCGTCGCACTTTCATCGATATGAAGGCATTGACTAAAAAAAACATAGGACAGCAGCAGCAAAAGTACTTTTTGCGAAAAAAACACCGCTTCCGACCAACTGAACGCCCAGGCGACCGAAGCCAGATTGAGGCCGTACCAAAGGATCAACAACAGATCGAAACTGTGCAGCCGCCAGTTGCCCCGTTTCAGCAGATCGCGCCGCAGCAACCACAAACCGCCCAGCAGCGCCACGGAAAGGAACAAAAAACGGGGCGCCAGATAGCGGTCCAGGCAGTTGGGGATCAAAAAAAGCGAGTTGACAAACACCGCCAACCAGAGTAAAATCCGATAGGATGCGAACGGATCGGAGGGTGCAGCGACAACTTTTGGGGCGGAGGAGCGGTTAGTTTTCATGGACCGAGCTTTCGAACGCTCAAATGTAGAGAATCTGTTGTTTGCCCGTTTGTCCATCCATTTCGCCGAAGCCGGCTGGCATTCGCAACAAAAGCTTCAAATTTGCGTCTTAATTCGCTTATGTCGATGCAATTGACTTTCCAATATCCCGCCTGGTTCCTGATTCTGTGCGCTTTGCTGGGCTTCGGTTACGCTGCCTTGTTGTACTGGCGTGACACGACTTTCCGCGAACAATCGCCCAATCTCCACCGCTGGCTGGCCGTTCTGCGCTGGCTCACCATCACCCTGCTCAGCGCCCTGTTGCTGGCGCCCCTGCTCAAAAACCTGATTACCGAGACCAAAAAACCCGTGGTGGTACTGGCCCAGGACCAATCGGAGAGCGTTGGCGCCGAATTGCGCGACCAGAACCTCGAACAATACAAACAAAACTGGCAGGCCCTGCGCTCGGCCCTCGGCGACGACTACGAGGTACACGAACTGGCGTTTGGCGACGAGGTGCGCGAGGGTGTGGACTTCAATTTTACCGACAAGGTCAGCAACCTCTCCCAGCTGATGCAGGACGTGTACGACCGCTACGGCGCCCAAAACCTCGGGGCGGTCATCCTTTCGTCCGACGGCATTTACAACGAAGGCAGCAACCCGGCTTATTCCAGCGCTCCCATCAACGCGCCGGTGTACACCGTGGCCCTGGGCGATACCACACCCAAAAAAGACCTGCTGGTCAAACGGGTGTTTCACAACAAAATCGCTTACCTGGGCGACAAATTCTCGGTCCAGATCGACGTGGCCGCCACCAACTGCGCCGGCGCGCAAACCGTGCTGAACGTCAGTAAAATCGACGGCGACCAGACCCGTACCCTGCAATCCATCCCCGTTTCCGTGGGTAGCAACGACTTTTTTACCACCAAAGAAGTCGTGATTGAAGCCGACCAGCCGGGCGTGGCCCAATACCTGATCTCCGTGGCCAAAGTGCCCGGCGAAGCCTCCGGCGCCAACAACGCCCGCGAAATCTTCATCGACGTGCTCGACGCCCGTCAGAAAATTCTGCTGCTGGCCAATGCGCCGCACCCCGACCTCTCGGCCCTGCGGCAAATGCTCGAACTCAACCAGAACTACACCGTCGCCATCGCCAATGCCGGCGACCCGGGCGTCGACGTGAGCAAGTTCGACTTCGTGGTGCTGCACAACCTGCCCTCCGCCGCCAACGACATCAACGGTATCCTGCGCACCCTCAACGAGCGCCGTATTCCGCGCCTCTTTATTGCCGGCCTGCAAACCAATTACGGCGCCCTTGCCCAGGCACAGGGCCTCGCCGCCGTACAAAGCGACGGCAAACAAACCGACGATGTGCAGGGCAAAGTGTCGCCCCAGTTCGCGGCGTTCTCGCTCAGTCCGCAAATCAGCGAACAACTCCCGCGCTTCAACCCGGTGGTGAGCGCCTTCGGCAATTTCAGCGCCACCCCGCAGGCACAGGTTGTGCTCTGGAAACGCATCGGCAAGGTGGATACCGACCAGCCCCTTTTGGCCATCGGCGAAACCAACGGCGCCCGAACGGGTATTTTTCTGGGTGAAAACCTGTGGAAATGGCGTCTGTTCGACTTCCTGCAAAACCAGAACCACGAAATTTTCGACGAGGTTTTTGGCAAAACCGTGCAGTACCTGTCGGTGAAGGAAGACAAGCGGAAATTCCGCGTCACGCTCGACCAGAATATTTTTAACGAAAATGAAGCCGTCGGTTTCGGCGCCGAACTCTACAACGACAACTACGAACTCACCAACGACCCCGACGTGAGCATGGTTGTCCGCAACCGCGACGGCAAGGAGTTCGCCTACACTTTCAACCGGCTGGGCAAAGGCTACACGCTGAACGCCGGAATCCTGCCGGTGGGCAATTACACCTTCCGCGCCAGCACCAGTTTCAACGGACAAAGTCTGAGCTTCGACGGCAAATTCAGCGTGCGGCCCATTCAACTAGAATTGTTCGAAAGCACGGCCAACCACGCCGTACTGCGCCAGTTGAGCCAGAAATTCGGCGGTGAAACCCTGTTCCCGGCCGACTTGGCCAGCATTGCCGAAAAAATTAAAAACAAGGAAACCGTCAAGCCGGTGGTGTACAGCACCAGCAAAACCAGTCCGCTCATCAACCTCAAATGGATCTTCGCCCTGCTGGCGGGTTTGCTGGCGGCGGAGTGGTTCCTGCGGCGGTATTTCGGGGCTTATTGATCCAAAATAAAGTAAAATGAACACCACGGCCGACACCCGCGATTTGCGCGAACTTTCCCTACCCGAGCTCGAAAACACGCTGCTGGCCTGGGGCGAACCGCGTTTTCGCGCCCGGCAACTGTACGAATGGCTCTGGTCGAAAGCCGCCACTTCGTACGAGCAAATGACCACTCTGCCCAAAGACCTGCGCAACCGGCTGGCCGAACATTTCAGCTTTCATACCCTGCTGCCCGACAAGCTGCAACACAGCGCCGACGGCACCCTCAAATCGCGCTGGCTTACCCACGACGGCCACCGCATCGAAAGCGTCCTGATCCCGGTGCCGGCCGAAGACCGCTTCACGGTGTGCGTCAGTACGCAGGTCGGATGCAGCCTCACCTGCGCGTTTTGCGCCACAGGTCGCATGGGGCGCAAACGCAACCTCACGGCCGCCGAAATCTTCGACCAGGTCACGCTCGTAAACAAACAGTGCCTCGACACCTTTGGCAAGCCGCTGACCAACGTCGTGTATATGGGCATGGGCGAACCCCTGCTCACCTACGCCAACACCCTCGAAAGTATCGCGCGGCTCACTACCGCCCCGCCGCACGGCCTGGGTATGGCCGCCCGGCGCATCACCGTCAGCACGGCCGGCATCGCCAAAATGATCCGCAAACTCGCCGACGACGGCTTCCGCTCCAACCTGGCCCTCAGCCTGCACGCAGCCGACGACGTGAAGCGCAACGAGATCATGCCGATCAACGAAAGCAACAACCTGAACGCGCTCATGGAAGCGCTGGAATACTTTTACAGGAAGACGCACAACCGCATTTCATACGAATACATCGCATTTCAAAACTTCAACGACAGCCTCGACGATGCCGCGCGGCTCGTGCGGCTTTGCCGGCGCAAATTCCCCGTGCGGGTCAATATCATCGAGTACAACCCCATCGGCGGGGTGAGTTTTGAAAAATCGGACGAAAACCGATTGAATCTTTTTGCCGCCTACCTGGCCAAAGAGGGCGTCACGGTGACGGTGCGCCGCAGCCGGGGCAAAGACATCGATGCGGCTTGCGGACAGTTGGCGAATAAGGAGTGATAGTTATCTATATTCTCCAACCCAGTCAAACCATTGTTTGTTACCCGTTTCAATTTGGAAGTCTTCACACAGCTTCGAAAACTCTTCCCGGAAAGTCTTCCGGCGATGGTGTTCTTTTTGATTGATAATGTATTTGCATACTGCATCGATCTGTGTGCGGCTGTGTGAGAAAACGCCATATCCGTTTTGCCAATCGAATGCGAATGGAGACAAGTGTTCAGTTTTGATGAAATCATTGCTGCGTTTTTTTACCTCGCGCACCAAATCTGAAATGGCCTCCGCCGGTTTTTGTCCGATGAAAATGTGGATGTGATCCGGCATTCCACCGATCGCCAGCATTTTATGCCCTTTGTCCTGAACGATTCCTGTGATATAGCGATGTAATCGATCTTCCCATTCCGGCTGAATGAGCGCTTCACGGTGTTTGGGTGAAAATACGATGTGGATATAAATTTGAGAAAATACGTCGGCCATAGATGCGTGGATGGAAACAAGAGATTGATTGATGTGATTACAAATGCGCGATACAAATGCGCGACTTCTCCGAAGTCGGGAAAAATGTTTCCTGTTGAGTTATACAAATGCATGACTTCTCCGAAGTCGAAATAAATGTAGTAAACCTGTGATACAAGTGCAAAATTTTCCCAAATCAGATTGTGAGCATGTTTAGAAGCAATTCCGTACATCCAAGTTCTCCGCGCTAATCTTTCCGACTTCGGAGAAGTCGCACATTTGTAGGGCAGGATTGAAATGTT
>JADZFP010000460.1 GCA_020849825.1 Saprospiraceae bacterium | reverse complement strand
TGGCTAACCCTGGGACTTGCCTTTGTCAATGCCTTCTTTCTGGTCCGTATTTTTATCATTCAACACGATTGCGGTCACCAGTCCTTCACCGCCAACAAAAAAGCCAACGACATCATCGGCCAGGTATGCAGCATGTTCAGTTTCATGCCATATCGCTACTGGGCCAAAAGCCACAATTTCCACCACGGCCACAACGGCATCCTTTGGGAACACCGCGACATCGGCGACATCAATCTGCTGACGGTCAATGAATTCAAACAACTCGACCGCTGGGGAAAAATTCGCTACATGATTTTCCGCAACGCGATCGTCCTTTTTGTGATCGCCCCGCTGTGGTATACGCTGATTCACAGCCGCATCCCGCTCATCAAAATGAAAACTTTCGAGCATGCCCGCAAAGCCCTGATGCGGCACAACCTCTTGCTGATTGCCATTCACCTCGGGGTCGTTCTTTTGCTCGGCTACAAAGCTTTCGTGCTCGTACACCTGCCCATTCTGGCTTTTTTCAGCATCATCGCCATCTGGTTTTTCTACGTGCAGCACCAGCACGAAACCACTTACAAGGCCTGGAAAGACAAATGGGACTACATCCGGGCAGCCATTCAGGGCAGTACCTATTACAAACTGCCGCGCGTTTTCCACTGGCTGACGGGCAATATCGGCTACCACCATATCCACCACCTCAACTCACTGGTGCCCAATTACGAACTGGCCCGTTGCCACCACGAAAACCCGATTTTTGAACAGGTGGCCAACAAGATTACCTTCCTGCAAAGCCTTCGTTGCATGTTCAACAAACTCTGGGACGAGGAGCAGCAGCGCATGATCACCTGGCGAGAGTATTTCCGCCGCTATCGCGGAAACAAATCCTGATCGACAGGTCGACAAAAAAGAAAGGCGCCGGGGTGAAGCGATCAATGCTTCGCATCCCGGCGCCTTTTTTATTAACCTACTGAAAATCAATCGTTAGCCGGACGCGGGAACCGATCCCACACGTTGTCGTCGGGGCGGTCGATCGGCAACTGGTCGAGGCGGCCGTAGCGGCGCATGTCGGCCCATCGGTGGCCCTCTCCGTAGAGCGAATACCGGCGCTGTTTGAGCATCTCGTCGATCAGTTCAGCCTGGCTGGCGGCGGAAGTACCGCCCAGCCCGTGCGAGGCCCGGATGGCATCGAGAATACCCTTGCCCGTATCGAGGCCCGCACCGCCCAGCTGGATGTTGGCTTCGGCCTGGAGGAGCAAAAGTTCCTCGTTGCGGATCAGCGGAATGGGGGATGTATTGGTTTCGTACACGTTAAAACCATAGCTGCCCGAAAGACCCGATTGCGTCGGCGCGTCGGCGCGAAGGAATGCCTTGGCCAGGCGGTCGTCGTTCGGTTCGGCGTCGGCAATGAAGCTGGGATGTACGATACGCAACTCGCCGGTCACGGTGGGCGTCTGGAACATTTCATTGAGCAGGTCGCCGCCGGCGATGGAGTACACGTGGTAAACACCCGCATTCAGGTCGCCTCCGGCATCCAGGAATGAATTGTTCAGGGCGTCGAGCACGCCGTTCCAGTCGGCGCGATAAGCATCGACGCGGGCGGCAATAGCGCGGTTGAACTGGGCAAACTGGCCCGGTGTGTTGAATCCGTCGTAGCCCGAGCGAAGTTTGAACGGGAATGCCGGGCCGCTGGCGTTGAGATCGGCATAGGCATCGTCGAGCAGGGCCGCCAGGGCATCGAGCGAGCCGTCTTTATCGAGGAACGGACCGAGGCGGTCGGGGTCGGCTACGTCGACACGGATGCCGTTTTCCCATTGTTGCACGAGGGCGAGCAGCATTTCGTGGGCGCGGATAGTTTTGGAGAAGCCATTGGCGGCCGAACGGTTGCCGGCGTTGAGGGCCGGATCGGTAGATTGCGCCACGGCATTTTCCAAAATATAACAATTGCGCACCACGCGGTAGCGCGAGCCGTAGGCGTTGGTGGTGTAAAAGCCACCCGGGTCGAGCACGGCGTCTTCGCTGCCCAGCAAATCGCGGGTATAGCGCGGGTCGGAGCCCGAAAAGCGCCAGAATTCGCGGCCGATGACGCCTACGCCGTCGTAGTCGATGGGCAGGTTGTTTCGCATCCCCGATTGGATACCATCGACCACATTCTGAATTTCGGCGATTGTGGCATTGCCTTCGATGACGGCTGCGCTGGGGTTGTTGGGGTCGTCGAGGTCTTCCAGTTTACAAGCGCCGAAGCTGAGCAAAGCAGCCACGACGAGCAATCCGGGAAACAAGGAGAGGATTTTTTTATGTGACAACATAGTTTTTCTAATTTAAAATTTTGATAATCAGGCAAAAGTTTGTCCAATCAGAAAGTAGCGCTGACGTTGAAGAAGAAACTCTTGGCCGAGGGGAAGGGGTTGACCTCGATGTTGGAGCTGATGGCGCGGAAGCCGAAGTTGGACACCTCCGGATCGTAGCTGTTGTAGTCGAAGAAATTGAGCAGGTTGCGACCCGAGACGCCTACCCGCAGGTTCATCTTGTCCCACAGGCTGCGGCCGATGTTGTAGGTGAGGCCCACTTCGCGCAGGCGGATATAGCCGGAGTTTTCGATAAACGGTTCGGCATTGGCGCCTAATTGGCTGATGCGGTACGGACCGTTGGTGAGCGCGCCGCTCGGGTCGAGGGTCGTCTCGTCGTAATCCCAGGTTTGGCCGCCCAGGTCGTACAGCAGCGTGGTCAGGTTGATGTTGTTGCCGCCTTGTTTCCAGTGCCAGAGCCAGTTAAAGTCGAGTTTGTTCCACGACAAATTGCCGGCCCAGGAGAGATTGAAGTCGGGTTCAGCGTCGCCCAGTTTGGTGAGGCCGTCTTTTACGCCGTCGTTGTCTTCATCTGCCGGCACGCTGCCCACGATCTGGGTGGCGCTTTGGCCTTCTTCGATGCGGAACACGCCGAGGATGGGTGCGAAGCCGCCTTCGTCGAAGGCCGGCACGTTGAGTTTGGTGATTTCGGAGCGGTTGAGCCAGAAATTGAACTGATTGCTCCACACCAGATTGCGCTGCGACACCGGAATGATACCGATACCCAGTTCGATGCCCTGGTTGGTGAGGTCGCCGGCATTGGCCCAGCTGGTGCCGAATCCAGAAGAAAGCGGCACGGCCACCCGCAGCAGGAAGTCGTTGATCGTTTTGTTGTACACGGTGGCTTCGAGGGTCACGCGGTTGGAGAGCAGGCCGATGTCGAAACCTGCTTCGAGTTCGCGCTGACGTTCGGGGCCGAGTTGGTCGTTGCCGCGGGTCACGGTGATTAGGGAGCCAGTGGAACCGTCGATCGAAACGGCGTTGAGCGGGGTGTAAATGGCGCCGTTGGCCGGGAAGTTGCCCGATTCGCCATAGGCGGCGCGTACTTTGAAGAGGCTGAGGCCATTGTCGTCGGAGGGGTCGGCGAATCCGAACCAGTGACCGAGATTGAGGGCTACGGAGCCGCGCGGGTAGTAGAACAGTTTGTTGGCGTCGCCGTTGTTGGTCGATTTGTCGCCGCGCATACCCAGGGTGACGATCACGTTGTCTTGCCAGTTGATCTCTTCCTGTACGAAGAAACCGCGGTCTTTTTGAATGATGCGGCGTTGTACGTTGTTGCGCGAATCGGCCTGATCGAGGTTGGTTTGCGAGCCGATCAGGAAGGATGCGGTGCCAATCACGGTGTTCTGGTCGAAGTTTTCCCCCGTCATACCCAGCTGGGTGCGGAAGTTGAGCGAGCTACCCACGTAGTTGTGTACGAGGAAAGCGCCGATGTTCTGGTTGGTGTTGACGGTGTTGCCGGCGGCCACGAAACCGTTGGTGCCCTGGCCGTCTTTCTGGAACTGGAGCGTGCGCGGGAACACCACTTTGGTATTCAGGTTGTAGTGGTCGATACCGCCGCGGACGATCAGGCGCAGGCTTTGGTTTTCCCGCTCCATGATGTGCGTGGTGAGCGTAACGCCGGAGATGACCCGGTTGACCGATTCGCGGTTGGTCATTTCATCCACGGTTTGCAGGAAGTTGGCCGCGGCGTAGGGGTTGTTGGGATAATTGCCCTGCTCGTCGGCGTGGAGCTCGGCCCAGGGCGGGGTCGACGACAGCGCGATGCTGTTGGTCGTGGAAGTATTGTCGTTGTTGAAATAGCCGCGGTCGGCATTGGAGCGGGTAAAGGCCGAACTGAGTTGTACGTCGAACCATTTGGACAAACGCTGGTCGAGGTTGAGGCGGAAGCCCAGGCGGTCGTAGCCTGTATTTTTGACGATACCTTCTTCGTCTTTGTACGTAAAGCCGGCAAAATACTTGGTATCGCCGCTGCCGCCGGAAATACTCAGGCGCGTGGTGCTCAATAGGCCGGTATTGCCGTAGAGTTCGTCCTCATAGTCGTACAATTTGCCGTTGGCTTGCGCCTGAAGGAAAAGATTGGCCTGTACGTCGCCGTTAGGGTCTTGTGCGGTGGCGTATTGTGTACGCACTTTGGCCTCGTCGAACTGGCGCACTCCGAGCAGGCGCAGCGGGCGGGCAAAACCTACCGATTGGGAAAGGGAAATCGTCGGTGCGCCGGTTTGGCCGCGTTTGGTCGTGATGATGACCACACCGGTGCCTGCGCGCGAACCATAAATGGCAGCCGTGGAAGCGCCTTTGAGGATTTCGATACGCTCGATGTCTTCCGGATCGATATCAGCCAGACGGTTGGAGGGGTTGTCCTGATCGGAAAACGCGCGGCCGTCGCGATAGGCGCCCGAAACGATATTGGCGGCGTTTGGGATAGCGGAGTTGTCGATGTACACCCCGTCGATGATGAACAGTGGCTGCGAGTTGCCGGTCAGGGTTGTGATGCCCCGGAATTTCATGGAAATACCGCCGCCGGGTGCGCCGGAGTTGGCGTTGATGGTGGCGCCGGTGAGTTTGCCGTAGAGGGCGCCGTCGACGGTTTGCTGCACCGTGGTGCCGGTGAGTTCGCGACCGGAGATGAGCGAAACAGCATTGGCGGCGTTGGCGCGTTTGACGTTGGTGGCAAGACCGGTTACGATGACTTCATCGAGCCCCGCGAAATCTTCTTCCAGGGTGACGTTGACGGTTGGGCTGCCGGAACTGACCTCCATGACCACCGTCTTGTAGCCCGTGTAAGAGAAACTCAGGCGGGCAAAATTGCCCGGAACCGCCAGTCGGAAATTGCCATCGACATCGGCCGAAGTGCCCACGCCCAACTGGCCGGCGAGGCTGACGGTGGCGCCGGGCAGGCCGTCGCCATTGGTGTCGGTCACGCGCCCGGAAGCGGTGAATTGCGCCACTGCTGCCGACAGCGACGCGAGGAACAAGGCAAAAAGCAAAGCCCCTCTGTGCAAGTTTTTGTACTTCATACTAAGGATAGTTTAATGTTAAAAATTTGAATAAAGACTACATGACAAACGTAGTTGATTTTTTGGTTCCAATTAATTACCCGTGATTTTTTTTAACGATAGGTAAAATGCCGGCTATAGGAAGATATAGCAAGAGGACATTTTACCAACACTGCAATTTCCAGAATGAGGCCGCGATGCCAGCCCCAAAAAAACTGCCGCAAAAACCATTCTCCCGGAAAAACCTACTTTTGCCCCCGAATCCGGCCCCAACCATCAAATCTCCCTTTCATGCCGCAGCACCTTACGCCGTCGCTTGTACTTGTCGTACTCCTGTTGTATTTCGGGATGCTGGTCGCCGTTGCCTGGCGCACCGGGCGCAACGTGGGCAACGAAGGTTTTTTCCTCGCCAACCGGCAAGTACCCTGGTACGTAGTGGCTTACGCCATGATCGGGACGAGTATCAGCGGCGTTACATTCATATCCATTCCGGGTAAAGTCGGCGGCACGGGGCTCAACATGGCCTTTTCGTACATGCAGGTGGTGATGGGCTATTTGCTCGGTTACCTGTTTATCGCTACCGTGCTGATGCCCTTGTACTACCGGATGCACCTGACGTCGATTTACGGCTATCTGCAGCAGCGTTTCGGTTGGAACTCCTACAAAACAGGCGCTTCGTTTTTCCTGCTGTCGCGTACCCTGGGCTCGGCGGCGCGGATGTTTCTGGCCGCGTCGGTGTTGCAAATGTTTGTTTTTCAGCCGCTGGGCGTGCCATTCCCGATTACGGTGATCGGTATGCTGGCCCTGATCTACGGCTACACGTACAAGGGTGGGCTCAAGACCATCATCTGGACCGATACGATCATGACCACCTTTTTTATCGCCGCGCTGATATTCACGGTGGTAACGATCGGCAAAGCGCTGAACCTCGGGCTCGGCGAAATCGTCCCGACGGCCATGGGGCGCTACGGACAGGTATTTTTCTGGGAAAATTTCTTTGGCGACCCCAATCATTTCGTCAAACAATTCGTCTCCGGCGCCCTGATCGCCATCGTTATGACCGGCCTCGATCAGGACCTCATGCAGAAAAACCTGGCCTGTAAGAACATCCGCGAAGCGCAGAAAAACATGCTGGTGTTTTGCATTTACATGGTCGTCATCAATTTCCTGTTTTTGTTGCTCGGCGCCCTCTTGTACCTCTATGCCGGCGCCCTGGGCCTCGAAATACCCGCCCGAACCGACCTGCTTTACCCGAAAATTGCCTTTTACCACCTCGATACCGCGGCCGGCATCTTTTTTATTCTCGGCCTGATCGCCTCCACCTATGCCAGTTCGGACTCGGCCCTGACGGCCCTGACGACCAGTTTCTGCGTCGATATTCTGGGCTTTGAACGCACCCAGGCGCAGCACAATATTCATCAAACCGATGAAGAAAACCTGACGCGTATCGCGGCCGATACCGCCCGCCAAAAACGCCTGCGCACCCTGACCCATCTGGGCTTCTCCGCCCTTTTTGTCGTTATTATTTTAATCCTGAATGCCGTCAGCAGCGATGCGGTGATCAACCTGATCTTCCGGATTGCGGGGTATACCTACGGGCCGCTGCTCGGACTGTATATTTTCGGGTTGTTTACGCCCTGGCAAATACGCGACCGCCTGGCGCCCTATATCTGCCTTGCCGCACCTGCCCTGAGCTGGCTGCTCGAATGGTCTTTGAAAAAATGGGGCGGCGTCGATGTCGGGTTCCTGACCATTTTGCTCAACGGCCTGTTTACTTTCGCCGGTCTGTGGCTGATTCGCCAGGATGCTGCTGAAGAATAACCAATGGAAAGAAAAAGCATTTTCGACGCCGACGAATACCACTCGATACGCCAGCGCATCGAACAGCTGAAACCCGGTTCCGTACGGCTTTGGGGCAAAATGAACGCCGCCCAAATGCTCGCCCACACCTGCGTCCCTCTGGAAGCCGGTTTGGGACGAATTGCGCTGCCGCCGGAAGGCAATTTTATCACGCGCCCCCTGCTCAAATGGTATGTGCTGCGGTCCAGAGAATTTCAGCGCAACCTCCCGACTTCAAAAAAATTCGTTGTGCCCGACGAACGGGATTTCGAACGCGAAAAAGCCCGTTTGCTCGACGATCTCGATGAAGCCTTTCGCCGCGGCATGGCCGGCCCATGGGCAAAGCACAATATGTTCGGCGAACTCGCCCCCGAACAATGGGGCACACTGACCTGGGTCCACCTGGATCATCACTTACGCCAGTTTTCCGTTTGAAAATACCGGTTTTTACTGTTTGACGATCATCCAGCTCCGGGTAGTCGAAGCATTGCGTACGCGCAAAACGTAAGCGCCGTCGGGTAGGGCGAGGTTGAAAAAGATTTCGTTGACGCCTGCCTGAACCTCCCTTTTTTCCTGCCAAATACACTTACCGGTCATATCGAACAGATCAAGCAGCGCCTGACCTGCTGCCGTACTGTGCAACACCAGCCGGTCGGTAAAGGGGTTGGGGGCAAGCAGCCAGTCATCAGCCCCAGTGGGCGATTGCGTCGCTGAAACGCCGCAGGCCGCCACGTAGCAGGTATCGGACGCGAGAAACGGCGCGAAAAAATCGGCGGCGTTCTGTGCGCGTTGGGGCAGATCGACGATGTAGTGGTAAGAACCGTTGTCGGCATAGCGGGCACACTCGAACAGGGCCAGGTTGGGGTTGAAAGCATCGCAGTTGATAAAATCGGTCAGGAAGCAGGGCGCCCCGGGCGAGGCGTCGAAGAAAGCAGCGATCGATCCGCTGCCGTAGGTATGCGGGTAATTATAGTGCCAGGGCGTGCAACCCAAATTGCAAAAAGCCGAAAGAATGTAAAATGGCTGGCTGAATCCGAAAGGCACCACGCCGTCGCAGGTCTGATGATACAGGTACACGGCCGGGGTATCGGGGCCGCCCAGCCAGTCTTTGCTGAGGCCTTCGTAAGGTACGCCGCCGTAAAAATTGAGCACCCCGATCACATTGGCGTCGTAGCCGTTGAGGTTCATTTCACCGTCGACGGGCCCCAGATCGGGGCGTTCGAGCGAACCCGGCGGGATGGTCCAGAATTTCGGGACACAGTCGAGCGTCGTCTGGTTGTACAAATCTGCGTCGGGTGAAGGGGCATCGGCGATGGCATGGCAACAATCCGGCTTTTCGGACGGGCGATCGAGAAAACCTGTGGCCAGGGCCAGAAATCCCCCGGCGCTTTCGCCGCCCACCAGTACCCGGCAGATGTCGGTCGAGTCTTGCTGATGGCGGCCTTTTAGCCAGCGGATGGCGCCTTTGACGTCTTGCTGACCCCGGTAGATGGCGCGCAGCGGTTCGCAGGAGTCGGGCGCGTAGAGGTTTTTCTGGGTGCCGTCGAGCAGGCAGTTGGGTGCAGGCACGTAGTCGTCTTTGTGCCAGCCGAGGCGATAATTGACGGCCGCCACCACATAACCCCTGCCGACCATCTCGATAGCCGTGTTTTTGATGTCGTTTTTACAGCCGCCCAGCCAGGCGCCGCCATGCGCCAGCACCAGCAGCGGGCGTTGCGGGTTGTTGTCGCCCAGGGGTTTGTACAGATCGAGCCGCAACGTGTCGGTGAAGCCCATGTAATTGACAGCCGTGCCGTACACCAGGTCTTTTTCGACCGACCAGGCGTATTGGCCAGCCTGGGTGTAAGGCAATTGGGCCGACAAAAAGACAGGCAGGAAAAACAAGAGGAGCAGAAAAGCGCGCATGGTAGGTAATCGGTCAGTTGATGCCCGGGAGCGATGGGGGCGAAAATGGCGGGAGCGTATCCGAAGGTATGAAAAAAAATTTTCCACAGCGGAAACAGGCCGGAGCATTCTCGAATGCCGCATCATTTTTTATTCAAAAACAAGCACTTATGCCGCGCTCTTTTTGCTGTTTTCAGGAGCAGGGGCGAAAGTTTGAAAAAATACCAACAGGAGTTATCCACATTGTGAGTAAAAAACCAATTTTTTGTAAACATTGAAAATCAATATTTTGTAAATTTTATCAACATTATGTGGAAAACTTGCCGCTCAAAAAGCAAAATACACCCTACTTTCGCTACCGCTTTAATCGGCGCCCCAGAGCCAACATTTCCGCCTTACCTGACATATCGTCCCTCTGCTCTTCTTGCAACTTGCCGCACCGGTTCTCCCTAACGCCGGACGGCAATGCCTCGCTGCAAGACTGCCCTCCCGGCAGTCGTGAGTATTCAGGATTAATCGTCGCCTCGCCTTGTCGCCCAACAGGCCGGCCAACCGGATTGAAAATTATTTTTTGTTCAAAATATAGTCAACACTGTCGCCAAATACTATGGCAAATACTAACGCCAACATCGAACCGATCCTCGCGGAAAACCCCGACCGCTTCGTGCTCTTCCCGATCAAATACGCCAAGATCTGGGAATGGTATAAAAAATCCGTCGCCTCTTTCTGGACCGTCGAAGAGGTCGACCTTACCCAGGACCTCACCGACTGGGAAAAGCTCTCGGCCGACGAAAAACACTTCATCAAACACGTCCTGGCCTTCTTCGCCGCCTCCGACGGCATCGTCAACGAGAATCTCGTGCTCAACTTCATGCGCGAGGTGCAAATCCCCGAAGCCCGCTGTTTCTACGGCTTCCAGGTCGCCATCGAAAACATCCATTCCGAGATGTACTCGCTGCTGATCGACACCTATATCAAAGACAACAAGGAAAAAGACTTCCTCTTCCACGCCCTGCGCAACCTCGATTGCGTATCGAAAAAAGGACAGTGGGCCCTGCGCTGGATCGACAACGCCCCCAGCTTCGCCCACCGGCTCATCGCTTTTGCAGCCGTGGAAGGCATCTTTTTCTCCGGTTCCTTCTGCTCCATCTTCTGGCTCAAAAAACGCGGCCTCATGCCCGGCCTCGCTTTTTCCAACGAACTCATCAGCCGCGACGAAGGCATGCACTGCGACTTCGCCTGCCTGCTCTACTCCATGCTGAACCACAAACTCGACCCCAAAGAGGTGGAAGCTATCATCACCGAGGCCGTGGAGTTTGAAAAAGAATTCGTGACCGACGCCCTGCCCGTGTCGCTCATCGGCATGAACGCCGAACTCATGACCCAATACATCGAATTCGTTGCCGACCGCCTGCTGGTGTCGCTCGGCAACGAAAAAGTGTACGGCACCGCCAACCCCTTCCCCTGGATGGACATGATCTCGATTCAGGGCAAAACCAACTTCTTCGAAAAACGCGTGGGCGACTACCAGAAAGCCGGCGTGATGACGAAACGGGAGGAACAGGTGTTTACGACGGATGCGGAGTTTTGAAACACCGTCAACAACCTCGCTTTTTACGTTAACTTATCAACCATGTCCACATCCACTACTCAACCCTTCCCCCTTGAAACGATTCTCCGGCGTCTCCGCGAGCATCGGGACGAGTTGTTTGCGCGCTACCCGCTGCGCGCTATGGCGGTGTTTGGGTCGGTCAGCCGGGGCGACAGCCGACCGGACAGTGATGTAGACATTATGGTAGAGTTTGAGCGACCAGTAGGCCTCGACTTCGTCCGTTTGTCGTACGATCTGGAAGAACTGCTCGACGCCAAAGTGGATTTGGTGAGCAGAAAATCGATCAAAGACCGGTATTTCAAATATATCGAACCTGATTTAAAATATGTCTGAACGCAGCGACATCGAACTACTTCGGGACATTCAGGAATCCATCGAAAAGGTCCGGCTGTACACTGCCGGAATGACATTTGAGGATTTTGAGCGGGATGAACGGACTGCCGACGCTGTTGCCAGGAACTTCAGTATTATCGGCGAAGCTGCCGGCAGGCTGAGCAAAAGGGTAATCGAAACATATCCCGAGGTGCCATGGAAAGATATTACGGGAATGAGGCATAAAATTGTACACGATTATTTCAGCCTGGATTATGAAATTATCTGGGCCGTAGTCGAGAGCGACCTCCCCGGCTTCCTGAAAAAAATAAATCAAATACTTGACGAACTTTAAAAAAATATATTATTCACAACCAACAACTTAATCATGGGAAAATTTGTGATCTCCACCCGCGCCAACGGTGAATTCCAGTTCAACCTCGTAGCCGGCAACGGCCAGGTGATCCTCACCAGCCAGGGCTACGCCTCCAAGGCTTCCTGCATGAACGGCATCGAGTCGGTGCGCACCAACTCGGCCGACGCCAGCCGCTTCGACCGCCAGACGGCCGCCAACGGCAAATTCTACTTCACGCTCAAAGCCGCCAACAGCCAGGTCGTCGGCAACAGCCAGATGTACGAAAGCGAAGCCAGCCGCGACAACGGCATCGCATCGGTGCAAAACAATGCACCCGACGCTACCGTCGACGATCAAACGGCCGCCTGAACGGAAGGTCCTGTCCATTCCACTCAACTGATCCGCACATGAAACCGATTCTGCCTGTTCTTTCCGCTCTTTTCCTCTTGTCCGGCTGCGTGTCGGTCAAAATAGAATCCAACCGCGATACCGGCTTTCAGAAAGACATTCAAAAAGTCTTTATCGTAGCCCTCGCCAGTCGCGACAACATGGAACTCTATCGCTCGGCCGTTGCCGAGCTGAAAACAGGGTTGACGGAGCGGAAAATCCAGGCGGAATTCTGTCTGATCAGCGAACTTGACCTGGGCGCACAAAAAGAAAGCTGCGCCCGACAACTCGAGGCCTTCCACCCCGACGTCGTACTGGAAATCGGGGTGGGGGCTTTCGACAAAGGCTGGCGATACAGCGGGCCGGCGTACGGACCCAACGGCGCGGTGGGCGGTTCTTCCACCTATGCCGAAACGACCAAAACGCTCGTCAGCCTCAAAGAAGCCGGCAGCGACGCAATTGTGTGGAAAGCTTCGCTTCGGGTGACGGCCTCGATACCCGAAATGGGCGGACCCAAAATGGCCCGAAAAATCATTACACAACTCGAAAAAGACCAATTGATTAAAAAGAAACCGTAACTCCTCTCAACACATTCAAGAGAAAACCGCAAGCAAAATCCAACCAAAATCATGATGCAAGTAATCAAACGCTCCGGCCGTCGCGAGGAAGTGTCGTTCGACAAGATCACGGCGCGACTCCGCAAACTCACCTACAACCTCGATACCAACTACGTCAACCTCATCGAGGTGTCCAAAAAGGTCATCATCGGCCTTTACGACGGCGTCACGACCGTCGAACTCGACAACCTGGCCGCCGAAACGGCCGCGACCATGGCAACCATCCACCCCGACTACGCCCTGCTGGCCGCGCGCATCGCCGTGTCGAACCTCCACAAGGAGACCGAAAAATCGTTCTCCAAAGTGGTGAACGATCTGTACCATTACATCGATCCGAAAACCGGCGAACGAGCCGGCCTGATCGGCGACGATACGTTCCGGATCGTGCAAAAACACAAGGAAAAACTCGATTCGGCCCTCATTTTCGACCGCGATTTCGATTTTGATTACTTCGGCTTCAAAACCCTCGAACGCTCCTACCTCATGCGCATGAACGGCAAGGTGGTGGAGCGCCCGCAGCATTTGTTTATGCGCGTGGCCGTCGGTATCCACGGTGAAAACATCGATGCCGCCATCGAAACCTACAACCTGATGTCGGAACGCTGGTTTATCCACGCCACGCCCACGCTGTTCAATGCCGGCACGCCCAAACCGCAGTTGTCGTCGTGCTTCCTGCTTACCATGACGGAAGACTCGATCAACGGCATTTTCGAAACCCTCCAGCGCTGTGCGCTCATCAGCCAGTCGGCCGGCGGTATTGGCCTGAGCATCCACAACATCCGCGCCACCGGCGCCTACATCAAAGGCACAGGCGGCACTTCCAACGGCATTATCCCGATGCTGCGCGTGTTCAACGACACGGCCCGCTACGTCGATCAGGGCGGCGGCAAACGCAAGGGCGCTTTTGCCATCTACCTCGAACCCTGGCACGCCGACGTGTTCGAGTTTCTCGAACTGAAAAAGAACCACGGCAAGGAAGAACTGCGCGCCCGCGACCTGTTCTACGCCATGTGGATCAGCGACCTGTTCATGGAGCGCGTCAAAGACGACGCCGAGTGGTCGCTGTTCGATCCCAGCGAGGCGCAGGGCCTGTTCGACGTGCACAGCGGCGAATTCGAAGCCCTGTACCACCAATATGAGCAGGAAGGCCGCGCCCGCAAAGTGGTGAAAGCCCGCGATCTGTGGAATGCCATTCTCGAAAGCCAGATCGAGACCGGTACGCCCTATATCCTGTACAAAGACGCCTCCAACCGCAAGAGCAACCAGAAAAACCTGGGCACCATCCGCTCGTCCAACCTCTGCACCGAGATTCTCGAATACACCTCCGCCGACGAGGTGGCCGTGTGCAATCTGGCTTCGCTGGCCCTGCCCAAATTTGTGGAAAACGGCGAGTTCAACCACGAAAAACTCTATGAAATCACCCGCGTGGTGACCCGCAACCTCAACAAGGTCATCGACGTCAACTACTATCCCAGTCCCGAAGCCGAGCGCTCCAACATGCGCCACCGTCCCATCGGATTGGGCGTACAGGGCCTCGCCGACGCCTTTATCCTGCTGCGCATGGCCTTCGACTCGGCCGAGGCCAAGCAGTTGAACAAAGACATCTTCGAGACGATCTACTTCGCCGCCATGACTGAAAGCTGCCAACTGGCAGAACAATACGGCGCCTACGAGACCTTCAAGGGTTCGCCGCTGTCGCAGGGCGAATTCCAGTTCGATCTCTGGGGCGTACAGCCTTCCGACCGCTGGGACTGGGCTGCGTTGCGCAAAAAAGTAATGAAAACCGGCGTGCGCAACTCCCTTCTCGTGGCGCCCATGCCCACGGCCAGCACCAGCCAGATACTCGGCAACAACGAATGTTTCGAGCCCTACACCTCCAACCTCTACACCCGCCGCACGCTGGCCGGCGAGCACATCGTGGTCAACAAACACCTCATGCGCGACCTGGTGCGCCTGGGCCTCTGGGACGAAGAGATGCGTGAAGCCATCATGGCTGCCAACGGTTCGGTACAGGGCATCGAAGAAATTCCGGCCGAAATCCGCGCCATTTATAAAACCGCTTACGAGATCAGCCAGAAGGTAATCCTCGACATGGCGGCCGACCGCGGGGCCTACATCTGCCAAAGCCAGTCGCTCAACGTATTTATGGAAGCGCCCACGTTTGCCAAACTCTCGTCGATGCACTTCTACGCCTGGCAAAAGGGCCTGAAAACCGGTATGTACTACCTCCGCTCCAAGGCGGCAACCGATCCGATCAAGTTCACCCTGGGCCAGAAACACCAGCAGAAGTTTGTCTCCAACGCCGCCGTGGCGCCCGAGGCAAGCGTCAGTGTACCGGCCGAAGTGAAAGAAGCGCCCCGAATGGAAGCC
>JADZFP010000459.1 GCA_020849825.1 Saprospiraceae bacterium | reverse complement strand
TTACACGATTTTACACAACGGCAAGCCAGTCGGACTGCCCGCCGCTTTACAAAGCAATACGGGACTGCCCTACCTGTGGCGGGTGTATGCGCTCCCCGGCGCGCCCGACCCGACCCTGATTGCAGGTAGCCAGAGTTTGTACCTGATTTATTTGAAAAACGGCGCGCCGGTCGTGGAACCCATTCTGGAACAACACCGCGATTTTGCTTCCGTGCAATTCCTCGACAGCGAAAACGGGCAACCCGGCCTTTTCACGGAGGTTTTTGCCCATACCAATGCCGACGAAATGGATAAATTGGACAGCCTCACGGGCGGACAGTACTTGCTCGTCGGCGAACACGCCGTTTTGGACGTTAAGACGCGCAGCATCCGGTATTTTAATACCAACAACAACAGCATCGAGAATTATTCCGTTCCCTCGCCGCACGGGGCGCTGGCTTTTTCACCCGATCGCCGCAGCATCGTTTTCAGGAGTGAATTTCAAAGCTGGAATACCGCCGACGAAGACCTGCCCGACTCCGAACACGCCCTCGTCGTGTATGAGTGGGAGCAGGATAGCGGTTACGCCGTCATCTTCGACGACACCGATTTGCGCCTTAAAAGCGTCGCGGACATGGATTATCAATGGTTTGAAAAATTCTTCGAGTGGCAGGAATCGGAGGCGGGCGAGCGGCTGAGCCTTCGCAAACTCGAAAAGTCGCCATACTGGACGGGAACGCTTCACGAAGACGATACCTACTATACACTCTACCCCGTCAAACCATCGATGCTCCCGGCCTTTTTGACGTTTTTAGAGCAGCAAAAGGGTTGGACAAAAGCCAATATCGTCGAGGACAGGTTTCATGAATACACCGGCCGCATCATCACCTTTGCTGACGGGGCATTGAAGTTCGACGTCCGTATGAAAGAGGATGAGCAATCCCTGTCTTTCAGCAAACATCTTTACGCTGATGCCACGCCCGAATACGCAACTTTTGTCAAAAAAATAGCCGATGCCTTCGATTCGGAACTCGCCTCCGTCCAACATCAGTAGCATTTCTCCAGAATTGTGAGCGAGACGAAAAAGATTCGCGGACTTGAAAAAAGCGGCGATTAACAACGCCTAAATCATGTCGAGATTTGGAAAGATGTTTGATTTGAAGTAAACTTGTGGTTACGGAATCGCATCTAATGACCTTAAAACAGTTTGATTTTCAATCAAATGAATTTAATAAAGCAAAACATCGATAAAATACAAGCTTTGTGTGCTCAACACAACGTTGCTCATTTGTTTGTTTTCGGCTCGGTATTGTCAGATCGATTCAAACCTAACAGCGACATCGACTTTCTTGTCGACTTTTCCGGGGTTGATCTTTTTCATTATGCCGACAACTATTTTGATCTGAAATCATCGCTCGAAAAACTCCTTAATAGATCTGTTGACCTTTTGGAAAGCAATGCTATAAAAAACCCTTATTTAAAACAATCCATTGATTCTTCAAAAATACTGATTTATGGATCAGGAAATTAAGACCTGGTTGTTTGACATTATTCAGTCTATTGATGAAGTGTAAAGCTACTTTGTCAGCCAACCCAAGATGTTCGAGTATTATAGATCTGATATAAAGACAAAAAGAGCAATTGAAAGAAACCTCGAAATAATAGGCGAAGCTGTCAACAGAATTATCAAAAAAGACAAATCCATTATCATTAATAATGCCGGCAAGATCATCAGCACCCGAAACAGAATCAGTCATGGTTATGATGCTATATCAGATGATCTCATTTGGAGTATTGTCATTAACCACTTGCCCAAGTTAAAGGAAGAAGTGAAAAATCTACTGCATGCATAACAACTGCATCTTCTGCCGCATCATCGCCCGCGAACTTCCCGCCAGCATCGTTTATGAAGACGAAGCAGTTATTGCATTTATGGATCTCTACCCCATCAATCCCGGTCACGTATTGGTTGTACCCAAAGCCCATTATGCCAGTCTGCGCGAACTGCCGGCCGATCTGGGCCTGAAAGTTTTCAGTGTCGTCAAAGCCGTTGAACAAGCGCTTTGGACCGCCGAGGGCATACATTGCGAAGGCACCAATGTTCTTCAAAACAACGGCCGCAGCGCCTGGCAGGATGTTTTTCATGTACATTTCCATGTCATCCCGAGGTTGCAAAGCGATAATTTCAAGGTCAAAATCCCTGTAAACAAACCCGAACGCGCGGAACTGGACGAGGTGTCGGCCCGCATAAAAAAAAGCATAACGCTCTAATAACCAAGACGCAACATGCAAAAGCACTATTGGACCGGCATCTGTCCGAATGATCGCCAACAATCCATCGAAGCCATTGCTCATTGTGTCAGCCGCTATGGCACTATCCTGAATTCGGCCTTGCTCTCCGACATCGCTTTGAGCATGATGGTGGAGGTGGATGCAGGGATGATAGGCTCCCTGCATCAAGACCTGAGTTCACTTATTCGAATCGATGGAGCAAACTTGCCGATTCCGACACTACAAACAAGTAGTCTTTTGCTGTTGAATATTACTTTTACCCGCGGATCGGGTAATTTACAAACGACCATCCCCGAAGTTCCCGGTTAGAGCAAATTGTGATTCCAATCCAGGCGCATTATGGAACAAGACTACCAACACCGACACGCCGAAGCGAAAAACGTGTACCAGTCCGTCGTCGACGGATACATGACAGGTGCTTGTCCCTGTGCCTTTCCCCGATTCCGGCAAATCACCGGGATCAATTGTGTCGACAGCGGCGATTCCTATTGTTGCTTCGATACGGAACTATTGATCGCTTTGATCAAACCTTTTTTCGACATTTCTCCAAGCGACAGAAAAGACGAATGCACCAATGAAAAATGGGTTTGTAAAACCTGCGGCTCGGAATATGAATGGGGATGGAGCGATTTCAGCATACACGTCAATCGCCAGAAACTGGCGCTCACCAACCTGCGCGCATCGGTAATCGGGAAGGCCGCCGGCAAACCCATACCCTTATACCTGGGCTTGTTTGGCCACTCCTACCCTCCGCCCTCGGAAATGCGTCCGGCCAATCTGGAAGAAATGGCCGCCTACCTGAACGAAAGATAAGCCCATGCGTCAGCATTTTATTCGCCTGGCCCGGCTCGCCCAGCAATCCGAGCGGCGCATTATCGGTCTTATGTCGGGCACTTCGCTCGACGGGCTCGATGTGGCGCTGTGCCGTTTTTCCGGCAGCGGGCGAACGACCCGGGTCGTGGTGGAAGCCTTCGAAACCGTCGCTTACAACGAGGCTTTCAAATCAAAAATCCGGGAAGTATTTGCCCGGCAAACCATTGATTTTCAGGGGCTTGTTTTGCTAAATATCGTCATCGCCGAGCGCCATGCCGCCATCGTCAACGACTGCCTGCACCGATGGGGCGTACCCGCCGCCGAAGTCGACCTGCTGGCCAGTCACGGCCAAACAGTCTTCCATGCCCCGCGCCATTTTCATCGTATTCCCGGAGCGCCGAACGCTACTTTGCAAATCGGCGACGGCGACCACCTGGCCCGCCGGACGGGCATCATTACCCTGAGCGATTTTCGCCAGAAACACCTCGCAGCCGGTGGCGAAGGGGCGCCATTGGCGCTTTACGGCGACTATTTTTTGTTTTCAAATCCAGACCAGGACCGCTACCTGCTCAACATCGGCGGTATCGCCAATTTCACCTTCCTGCCCGCCGACGAAGATCCGGCCCGCGCTTTCGCCACCGATACCGGCCCCGGCAATACCCTGATCGATGCTTATGCGCAAAAGTTGTTCGGAGTACCGTACGACCGCGATGCGCTGCTCTCATCCGCCGGCCGTGTCGATGAAGGACTGCTGGCACGTTTGAAAGAAGACGCATTCTTCAACTTGCCGCTACCCAAAAGCACCGGCCCGGAACAATTCAGCATGGCCTGGGCACAAGCCGCCATCGAGCAGCAGCCCAAAGGCAATCCCAATCCATACGACCTGATGGCGACCCTTACCCGGCTGACCGCGGATACCGTGGCGGAAGCATTGCTGGCTGTGCAGGCCGGACGCCCCGGCGCACAGCTTTACACCAGCGGCGGCGGAAGCCACAACCCATTGATTTTAAAATACTTAAAAGAAAAATTGAACAACTGGCAAATCTCCCCTATGGCGCAACTGGGGGTCGATGGAGATGCCAAGGAAGCGGTATTGTTTGCCGTACTGGCCAATGAAACCCTGGCCGGCGATGCTGCCGGAGAAGCTATTTTGGGAGGCGTTCCGCTCGTTGGTATGGGGAAAATTTCTCTGCCGGATTGATTTCAACGTACCTTAGCCGGCATGGAACGCCCGCAACTCATCGCCGAAATTTTCAGGAAAAAAACTTTCCTCTGTGTCGGTCTCGACACCGAAATCAGCAAAATACCGCCCCACCTGCACAGCGAACCCGATCCCGTATTCGCTTTCAACAAAGCGATTATCGATGCCACCCGCGACCTGTGCGTTGCCTACAAACCCAACCTGGCTTTTTACGAAGCCCTGGGCCCGGCCGGCTGGCAAAGTTTGCATAAAACAATCCAGCACATTGGTAATGAACATTTTATCATAGCCGATGCCAAACGCGGCGACATCGGCAATAC
>JADZFP010000458.1 GCA_020849825.1 Saprospiraceae bacterium | reverse complement strand
GCGCCGCCGGCGCCGCAGCAGAGGCCGTTTTTGCGGGAGCGTTTCATCTCCACCAGATCGGCGTCAAGGGCTTCCAAAATAGCGCGGGGCGCTTCGTACACATCGTTGGCGCGGCCCAGGTAACAGGAGTCGTGGTAGGTGATTCGCTGGCCTTTGAAGGCGCCGCCTTCTTTCATCTTGACCTTGCCTGTTGCAATAAGATCGTTGATGAGTTGGGTGTGGTGAACGACCTCGTAGTTGCCTCCCAGGGCAGGGTATTCGTTTTTCAGGATATTAAAACAGTGCGGACAAGCGGTCACGATCTTCTTTACACCGTACATGTTCAGCGTTTCGATGTTCATGGCAGCCGTCATTTGAAATAAAAACTCGTTGCCAGCCCGGCGGGCGGGGTCGCCCGTGCAGCGTTCTTCTTCTCCGAGAATGGCAAATTGAATACCGGCGTGGTTCAGAATTTCGCACAGTGCGCGGGTAACTTTTTGGGCACGGGCATCGAAAGAGCCTGCGCATCCCACCCAGAAAAGGATTTCGGGCTGGGCGCCTTCGGCTTGATATTCGGCTATGGTTTTGGCAAGCATTGTGTCAGTTTCTGATAAAATTGCTGAATAAAAATTATTCGTAGCGCCAGCCGTCACGGGCTTCGCTCATGGCCCAGGCGGCGCCGTTGTTTTCGATCGCGTTGAACATGGGCAGCCATTCGTTGGGGCCGGCGCTCATGGTCAGAATTTCATACCGCCGCATTTTCAGAATAATATCGAGCGGATTGATCAGCACCGGGCAGGCTTCCACGCAGGCGTTGCAAGTGGTGCAAGCGTGCAGTTCTTCAGGTGTGATGCGATCGAAAAGCGTTTTACCGTCGTTGTATTCCGAAGCCGCCGACTTGCTGTTTTCCAGCGCCAGGCTGACTTCTTCCGCCCTGTCGCGCACATCCATCATAACCTTGCGAGGCGACAGTTTTTTACCGGTCAGGTTGGCCGGACAGGCGGCAGTACAACGGCCGCATTCGGTACAGGAATAGGCGTCGAGCAGGTTTTTCCAGCTGAGGCTGAACACGTCGTTGGCGCCAAACTCGGGCAATTCGCCCGATGCGTTCGGGTCCGGCTCCTGCAAGCCCATCATTTCGCGCACGGCCTTTTGTACGTCGGGCATGTTTTGCATTTCACCCTTGGGTTGCAGACGGGCATACCAGGTATTGGGGAAAGCCAGCAGAATATGCAGGTGTTTGGAGTAGGGCAGATAGCAGATGAATCCGAATACGGTCATGATATGCAACCACCAGCCGAAACGCTCCACTGCAACGAGCGCGCCATTCTCCATACTGCCGAAAAGCATCGGTCCCAGCCAGGTGCTGACGGCAAAGGCGCCGGTAGGGTGGTAGTGCTCCAGATTTCTGGTTTGCAGTACTTTATCAGCGCCGTTCATACAGAATATACCCACGATCAGGATGATCTCGCCGAGCAGAATCAGGTTGGCATCCCGAAACGGCCAGCCCTTGATTTCAGGTTTCCGGAAACGCGGGACTTTCAGCAGGTTGCGGCGCGACAAAAAGATAATCGTGGCGACAAAGGCGAGCACCGAAAGTACCTCGATAAAACTGATGACAAAGGTGTAAAGCCCGCCCAGATACGGTGCGAAAAAGCGGTGCGTGCCGGCAATCCCGTCGACGAAAATCTCGATCAACTCAATTTGAGTAATGACGAAGGCGACATAGATAAACAGGTGAAGAACCGCCGGAAGCATGTTTTTGAACATCTTTTTCTGGCCGAAAGCGACCAGCAACACGTTGCGCCAGCGCTCGGCAGGCCGGTCGTTGATCTGTTCCGGCTTGCCCAGATGCACGCCGCGAAATACACGGCGAAACCCCCGGCCGCCTATCCAGGCGACGACAACAAGGAGCAGGATAAAAAGAATGGATTGGAGCATTTGCGATTTTTTTCGATCCGGGGCGAAAATACGGCTTGCACAATGGAATTTTGCGCACAAATCAATTTCACATGAAAATCCTGGACGACCGGCAGATTCGCCGGAAAATCAAACGGCTGGCTATCGAAATCCTGGAAAACAACTTCGGCGAATCCGAATTGATCCTTGCAGGCTTGAATAACAATGGTGTCGGTTTCGCAGAGTTGCTGCTCTCCGAATTGCTGCTCATCGCACCCGAATCCCTGTCGATCACACTCACCCGTATCCGGCTCAACCCGGCTAATCCGGTCGAATACGAACCTTACATCGAAATGCCCGCCGAATCGCTTCGCAACCGCGTCATCATCATCGTCGACGACGTGGCCAATACCGGCCGGACGATTTTTTACGCCGTTCAGCCCTTGTTGAAAGTCATCCCGAAGCGGGTGGAAGTAGCCGTGTTGGTCGACCGAAAGCACAAATCATTTCCTGTGAAAGCCGATTACGTAGGGCTCTCCTTGTTCACGACCTTGAAAGATGATATTGAGGTAAGTATTAAAGGAGTGGAGGAAATGGCGGTGTTTCTTCGTTAAACTTGATTTGCCCGGCCCTGCGCCTCCCTTGCCTTTCTCGCCCGCTTTTGATCGGCATTGCTTTCATAAAGGCAATATTGCTCGTATTTGACGGGGTCCCGTTCGGCCCAAATGTCTTTTCCAATATCGCAGAGCACGACGAGTTCCTGATAAATTTTGTTCCCTTGTATGACCCGGCGCTCCACGGCAATGTCGCGGTCGTGCAGTTTGTCCTGCTGAATATTCAGGGCGTTTTCAAATTCGGCGCAGGCATCGAGTACGCGCTGAATGATGTTTTCATTGACGCCTACATCTGCCAGAAAATCAATCTGTTGCCGTGCAACCCGCGCAACGCGCCGCCCGCAAAACAGTAGTTGCGGGTCGCTCATGTCGCCCAGTTTGGCCGTGCCGAATTTGCGATAACGACCGGTGCGATCGTGGTACTTCATGGCGACGCGGGTCATCAGCGATCGAATGGCGGTTTTCAGTTTTTCCGCCGCCAGATTCTTTTTTTCCGTACCGATCATTTGCTCTCCGACCATCTCGTCGTCGTCGGGCAGGTCGTGAAATTGCTGACAACTGCTCATAAATGCTTTCAGCCGGTCGGCGCCATAGCCGTATTGTGTGAAAAACTCCATGTCCCGGTGCGCATTCCGGATGGCGGTCATGCACTGGACGTACAAATCGGCGTCGGAAACATTGTGCTGGCGATGGCCGGGTTGCTTTTTCATGACTGAGTAATTATAACCGACAAGTTGCTGTAAAAGAATGACTTAATTCGAGACAAAAATAAATCGTTTTAAGTTTGTTCTCAAATTTTAAAACAATTATTTGTAAAAATTTTCCTCAGCCAATGAGTTCACACCAATTTAAAACCAGAGTACGTATAATTGCCCTATGCTACGCAAGGTTCTTGTTTTGTTTTTCCACCCCCGGTTTGAGGATTCCATTGTCAACAAAAGTTTGGTGAAAGAAATCCAAAATCTGCCGGGCACGACTTTTCACGACGTTTACGAACGTT
>JADZFP010000457.1 GCA_020849825.1 Saprospiraceae bacterium | reverse complement strand
TGTTTTTTATTCAACGGTTCGGCACAGCCGCCGTGGGGCGGAGTTTCGGGCCGGTTATGTTGTTGTGGTTCAGCATGCTGGCCATTCTGGGCATTTCCCAGATCGTCTACATGCCCGAAATTTTCAAGGCGATCAATCCGCAATACGGTATCGAGTTGTTGCGCAGCAGCCCCAATTTCCTGGTGGTAATGGGCGCCGTTTTTCTTTGCACAACGGGGGCCGAAGCCTTGTATGCCGACCTCGGCCACTGCGGACGCACCAATATCCGGGTGAGTTGGGGATTTGTCAAAACCAGCCTGATTCTCAACTATTTCGGACAGGCCGCCTGGTTGCTGCACCACGAAGGACAAGCGCTGGAAGAAAACCCGTTCTTCGGGATTATGCCGCACTGGTTTATCTGGCCGGGTATTATCATTTCGACTTTTGCGGCCATTATTGCCAGCCAGAGCATGATTTCCGGTTCTTTCACCCTGGCCTCGGAGGCCGTCCGCCTGGGTTTTTTACCTAAAATGACGGTGAAGTTCCCGACCAACATGAAAGGCCAGATTTATATCCCCGCCGTCAACACCTTTTTGTGGATCGGCTGCGTACTGGTGGTGCTGTATTTCAAACACAGCTCTGAAATGGAGGCAGCCTATGGCTTGTCGGTGGTATGCACCATGCTCTGTTCGACCATCCTGATTTCCAACTGGCTTATTCTTCACCGCACGAAAGAAGCCACAGTCTGGCTGTTTCTGCTCTTTTATCTGGTCTGGGAAGGCGGCTTTTTCCTGGCTAACACACTGAAATTTACGGATGGCGGCTATGTAACCGTCATCATGGCCTCGCTTTTGTTCGGCGTCATGCTGCTCATGGTGAACGCCAAAAACATCCGCCGCCGCTATTCCGACGAAGTACGGATCAAGGATTACCTCGACCAGCTCATTATGCTGAGCAACGACGAGGATGTGCCCAAATACGCGACCAATCTGGTATTTCTCAGCAGCACCAAAAGCCCGAAAAAAGTAGAAGAGAAAATCCTGTACTCCATCCTGCAAACACAGCCCAAACGGGCTGACGTCTACTGGTTCGTCCATATAGAAACCACCGACGAGCCCTTCACGATGGATTATGAGGTGAATACCATTGCACCCGACGACGTGTACAAGGTGAACTTCCGGCTTGGCTTCCGGGTGCAGCAGCGCATGAACGTGTTCATGAACAAGGTGGTGGAAGACCTCGTCGAAAACAACGAGTTGTCGCTTTACTCGCGCTATCACACGGTGAGCAGCAAGTATCCGACCGGCGACATGCGTTTCATCCTGATCCTCGAATTCTTGTCGAACGAAAACGAGCTGCCCTGGAAAGACCAGCTGATTATGTCGACCTACCTGACCCTAAAAGGCTGGGTATCGTCGCCGAAAAACTGGTTTGGGCTCGACAGCGACTCCGTTGAGATCGAGGAGGCGCCGCTCGTGCTGCAACCGGTGAAAGACGTCAAGCTGCGGCGCATCGTTCGCCACCGTTCGGGAGAAGAACATTAATAGTGCGGAGTGATGAGTGCTGAGAAAACATTCGTTTTTCGGTGGGTTTGCATATCTTGCAGCATCTTTGGTTGCCTGGCCAACCCAATCCTTCCCCCTCATCCTCATGTTGTCTGTTCCACCCCGCCCTCGGCGCCGTCGTATTATGCCCAAAGCATCCGTCGCCGAATCAGCGCTTTCACCCGAGCGTTTGCAACACCTGCGCCAGCTGTGCCACAGTCTGGGGCATTGGGCATTTACGGATTTTGAAAAGGCCCGGCAGGTACTTCAGGAACTATCAGGACAAGTCACGACCGACCTTCCCCTCGACATACAACTCAGTTATCACCGCTACGGCGCATTCCTCGAAAATCAGTGGAATCGCTTCGATGCCGCCCTTGAACATGCCCGGCAACTGATCGCCCTGCTCGAACAGCGCAACGATCCGCTTCCACTGGCCGAAGCCTGGCTCGAAGCGGCCGCCCCGCTGCTCAACCGGCGCGACTGGCCGGCCGTGCAGGAATGTCTCGACCGCGCCCGGCACCACCTGCAGGGCATCGAATCGGCACGCCTGCACGCCCAAGTTGCTTGTCGCGAAGGGTTTCTGCACCTGCACCTGGGCAATCTGCGCAAGGCGCTCGACGCCCTGCTGGAATCGGAGAAGACCCTCCTGGGCCTCGACGACAATGCACAATTGCCCGATTATTACATGCTTGCCCTGGTAACCGGTGGTCTGGGCGATTTGTACGAACGGCTCGACGAAAAAGATAAAAGCCTCGATGCCTACCGGCGCGTACTGCCCATCGTGGAAGAACACGGCCTTCGCCCGCGCCTGGCCTGGCACTACCTGAATGCCGGCCGGGCTGCACTGGCCCAAAATGACTTGTCGGAAGCGCGCCTGTGTTTTGAAAACGTGGCAAAATTTGCCGGAGAAGGCGATCTGGAGGCAAAATCACACGCACTGGCCAACCTCGGCATCCTCGCTTTTTTGGAAAACAAACCTGCCTCGGCAGTTTGGGCTTTGTTCGACGAAGCCGCACGCCAGATCGAATCGCCGGGGAAACCGGCCGACTTTACCAACCTCTCCCGGATTGAAAGCTGGCGCGCCGAACTGTTGCTTCGCATCGGCAATCATGAAGATGCCGAACGTCACCTGCTCAAGGCATTTGAACTTGGAGAAAAAGGCCACGACCTGCACCATCTCAAGCAGGTAGCCCAGGCCCTAGCCGCCGTGAGCGCACAAAAAGAAGACTTTGCCGAAGCCTTCCGCTGGCAGCACACCGCCACCGAACTGGCCGAAAAACATTTTCACGAACTCCGCGACCGCGAACGCCAGGAACTGGAGGCCCGTTACGAACTGGAACGCAGCCGGCAGGAAGCCCAAATGGCCCGTTTGCGCGTCACCGGCCTGCAAAGCCGGGCCCTGCGCGCGCAGATGAACCCGCACTTTTTGTTCAATGCGCTCAACGCCATCCAGGGCTTTATTACGTCGGGGCGCAACAACGAAGCCGAAACCTATCTCGCCCGCTTCGCCAAACTGATGCGGCAAACGCTCGAATACTCTGCCGTGGAAGTGGTCACCCTGGCGCAGGAAATCGAATTCCTCAACCGCTACCTCGAACTGAACCGCAAGCTCCGCTTCGACAGCAAGCTCGATTTCCGCATCGTACCCCCGCCCGGCGCCGACCCCGACGACCTCTGTATCCCGACCATGATCGTGCAACCTTTTGTCGAAAACGCGATCGAACACGGGCTGCGCCCCAAAAAAGAGGGCAAACTGCGCATCGAATTTCACCTGACCGACGACGAGAATATTGTGCTGTGCAGTATCGAAGACGATGGCGTAGGCTATAATAAAGGCAGGGAAAAACAACTGAAAACCCCCGAATTTCAGTCGCATCGCTCCCGCGGACTGGAAATTACGCGCGATCGCCTTACGTTGTTGCACCAACTGCGCAAAACGCCCGCGACCCAGTTTATCCGGATTACCGACCTGGCCGACGAAGTGGACAACCCTAACAGCGGAACCCGGGTAGAGGTGTTGTTGCCCGTTTTGGAAGAGGAAAACTGAGGCGGAGCGCGGCACAAAGGCAAACTTAACATTAACTTAATATGGCCAACCAAATGAAATTTGGTCTTAGACCTACTTTCGCCCCCAGTTTCCTAACCTTTGTTTGTATTCTTCATTTTAACTACTAAAATGCCCTCCTGGTATGGCACTCGGCTTTATTGCGGATTTATCCACCAATGCCTCTCTCCTCTTAGTTTTCTGTTTGTTGGCGGTATGCTTTTTTGAAGCAATCAACGGCTTCCACGACACAGCCAACGCTGTTGCTACGGTCATTTACACCAAAACACTTCCACCGGTTTTTGCCGTCATCTGGGCCGGCATCTGGAACTTTCTGGGCGCTATGCTGGGCGGTATCGCCGTCGCCATGGGGATCGTTAAGCTCATGCCGGTCAACGACCTGTTATCGGTCCCGCTGGGTGAAAACATCGCGCTGGTGCTTTCGATCCTGATCTCAGCCATCGCCTGGAACCTGGGCACCTGGTATTTTGGCATTCCCTGCTCGAGTTCACACACCCTGATCGGCTCGTTGCTGGGCGGTGGCTTTGCCTTCTGGACGGTCAATGGCGGCGCCGGTGTCAACTGGAAAAAAGCAGAAGAAATCGGTATGTCGCTGCTGGTTTCGCCACTTTTCGGTTTTAGTCTGGCCATCCTGCTGATGTTCATCTTGCGCGCAACGATGAAGAAGAACAAGATGATCTTCGACGAGCCCCACAAGAAAAAAGCGCCACCTACCTGGATACGCGCCATCCTGATCGGCACCTGTACGCTCGTCAGTTATTTCCACGGCAACAACGACGGTCAAAAGGGCGTGGGCTTGCTGATGGTGGTCATGATGGGCTTCCTGCCGTTGCAGTTTGCCCTCAACCCGCATCTCCCGCCGGGCGACCTTGCCGGTGCAAGCCGCCGCATCGAAGCCTCCCTGAATGCCGCGGCAGCCAATGGCGACCACAACAGTCAGAGCCTGATCGCATTGGCCGGCAAAAGCGGCGCACTCGCGGCACAACTTGATACAACCGACGTCAAAGACCGCACGGAACTGGTTGCCGCCCGCAAGAATATCCAGGGCCTGAACAAAAACCTGGAAAGCTCTATCAAAGGAGGCGTAATAACCGGCGAAACGGCCAAGGTGGTCAAAGCGGAGGTAAAAACCCTGGCGCATTCCTACGAATTCCGGGTAACCTGGATCGTGCTGTTGATTTCCCTTTGCCTGGGTGTTGGCACCATGATCGGCTGGAAACGAATTGTTGTCACGATCGGTGAAAAAATCGGCAAAAGCCACCTGACCTACGCCCAGGGCGCGAGCGCCGAGTTGTGCGCCGCTGCTACCATCGGCGTGAGCTCCTGGTTTGGCTTGCCCGTTAGTACGACCCACGTGCTCTCTTCCGGGGTAGCCGGCACGATGGTCGCGCAGGGCGGTGTACAAAACCTGCGTAAAAAGACGATTATCAATATCGCGCTGGCATGGCTGCTCACGCTGCCCGTCACGATGCTGCTGTCTGCCATATTTTTCTTCCTTTTCAGGCTGTTCGTTTGAGCGTAGCCGAAGTGGCGAGGGGTTGCAAAGGGTAGTTTAAACCCGCCCCTCGCCCTTTCCTTTTCTGTTTGATTTTTTCCTAACCTGCTGTTTTAACTACTAATGACTTCTCTGCAACGCCTCGCGGCGCTTGTGGCCTTGTCCGGTATTTGCCTGTCTGTGCATGCACAAACACCGGTTGACTCGTTGATCAAGCCACAAACGCCCGTGCCCGCCGCCAGCCATTCTTCAAAATGGTACGACAAGATCTCTTTGCGCGGCTATGCACAATTTCGCTACAACCGCCTGCTGGAAACCAATCCCGATCTGCGTTGCGAACAATGCGACCGTTCGATCGGCCAAAATCAGGGTTTTTCATTTCGCAGGTCGCGCCTGATCTTCAGCGGCCAACTGAATCTGCGCTTTTTTGCCTACATTCAGTTCGACTATTCAGCCGATGCCAACGCCACCAACAAACATTTCCTTCAGGTTCGCGACGCCTATTTTGATCAGGCTTTCGACGCCGATCAGGCCTGGCGCATTCGGGTCGGGCAAAGCAAGGTACCGTATGGCTTCGAGAATACCCAGTCGAGCTCCAACCGACTGCCGTTCGACCGCTCGGACGCACTCAACTCCGGTGCTCCCAATGAGCGGGATTTCGGCGTGTTCGGTTATTATGCGCCGAAAAAGATACGGGCCCGCTTCAAACGGTTGTTGGACGAGGGCCTGAAAGGGTCGGGCGACTACGGCGTCGTCGCTTTCGGCTTTTACAACGGCCAGGGGACAAACAAACCCGAGAACAACAACAATCTGCACGCAGTAGCTCGCATTTCCTATCCTTTTCAATTTAAAAACGGACAGATTATCGAGCCGGGCATACAGGCCTATACTGGCAAATACACACTGACCAAGGATCAGTTGAGTGCCGGTGTAAAAGTCGGCAAAAACCAAACCTATATCGATCGCCGCGTAGCCGCTTCTTTTGTCCTCTACCCCCAACCATTCGGTATTTTGGCAGAATACAACTGGGGCGAAAGTCCGGGCTTCGACGCCGCAACCGACTCCATCCAGACTCGCAGTTTGCACGGCGGTTTTGTGACATTCAGCTACCTGACGCATTTTGGAAAAAAATTCAAATGCATGCCCTATTTGCGCCTCCAGGCGTACGACGGGGCTAAAAAACACGAACTGGATGCGCGCTACTATCAGGTTCGCGAAACCGAATTCGGCATTGAATGGCCGGTGTCCAAAAATGTGGAGATTTCGGTGGCCTATGCCATCAGCCACCGAAAATACCAGAACCTGGAGGTGAACTACGACGAAAGCGGCCGTTTTTTACGCCTGCAGTTCCAGGCGAATTATTAACCATTGTATTTGCGTAGTTCGACACTCACGCCGCTCCGGTTCAGTTTCGCTTCCAGCCAGGCCATCACCATGCCGTACATCCGCAGGGCGGGCGTCTGTGCCAGGTGTTTGTGCAGGTCGGTCAGCAATTCGGGCAGACCGTCGCGGGTAAGCGCGCGCGGGTTGCGGAACACCAGCGTGACCGCTTCGAGCAGCGTTTCGAGAAAATCGGTCAGCAAACCCGCGCGCCGCAGGGCGCGACCGAAATTGATGATCGGGCGCGCCGGGTTTTCTTCCTTGCGGTATACGTTTTGTTCGTACAGGCAGATGATCGTCAGCAATTTGCCCAGCCATACCACGTCCGAGCGAATCTCGGGGCGCATTCCGGCAACCTGATCAAACCAATCACCCGCGCCCGCGAAATCGTCGAGCCCGAAGTATGCCTGTCCGCAGGTAAACCGCAGGGCAAGCAGGCGGGACTCCAGCAGGCGGTTTTTGTACTTTTCCAAAGCCGCCGCCAACTGATGCCGCTGGATAAAATCGCGGGCCTGCCTGAACTCGTTTTGCCGGATATGGTGGAGCAACTGCACGTACGCCACCGAACGGCAAAACAAAAAGCCGTCTTTCTCCGCGGTGATCGCGCCGATATGCCGCTCCACCTCGTCGAGCCTGCCCAGGCGAAGGCAACGGTTGATGTAGCCCTCAAGTGCGATGGTATATTGGGCCTGTTCTTCTTCAAAAAACACGGGATCAGCGCGATAGGCATCCAGGATTTGCTGTTGAAAAAAGAGCGATTTTTCCAGATTGGCCATCTTCAGCAAACTGCCTTCGGCATACTTGTCGTGGGTGTGCTGGAGTTCGTAAAAAGAAGTCAAAACCGCCCCGAGCCTAACTTTGAGACGCAGCGACACGTCGGCGGGCAATCCTTCGCGGTTCTCGGGCAACAAATTCAACACTTCGGTCGCGGCAGATTCGGTCACGGTATCGCGGCTCGAGAGCAGGTAAGCCAGTTCGTAGGCCAGCGCGTTGTAGCGGTTGAACCGGATGATGCGCTCTTCCAGACTGCGTTCTTCGTCGCGTTGACCCTGAAAATACTCCTCGCGGTGACGATGGCGCTCGTTGGCCCGCGCCCGGCGCTCCCAGAACAGCAGTTCGAGCTCGAGCGCAGGTTTGTCGAGGGCTTTGGCCAGCAGACGCGCTTCATCGATCATCGGCAGGCAATCGGAGAGGAGGTTTTTGTGGTAAACAAACAGGATATCCTGCATCAGTGCGTACAGACGGGAGAGGTGCGGCGAATGTTCGGGTGTGGTGCGCATGCTTTCCAGTATCTTTTTGTACAGGTAAAGGGCGGTAGCGCTCAGGTCGGCGGGTTTTTCACCAAATTTTTTCCGGACCAGCAGGTAGTGCAGCAGTTCCTCCTCCTTTTTACCGGCCTGCACAAATGCGCACATGGCGTCGAAAAGCCGCAGGTATTTCCGCCCGCCTTTTCCGCTCCAGAATTTCACGTATTTTTTAAAATCCCGCTTCTGTGCCTGGGTCAGCGACCGGACAAGGCGCGTCAGCCTCAGTAGAACCGGAGAAATTTTTG
>JADZFP010000456.1 GCA_020849825.1 Saprospiraceae bacterium | reverse complement strand
CAGAAAATACGTTTTTCATTGGTAGAAAAATAATGTTGATGAAAAAATGAAGCGGTCGACCGGGTACGAATATACGGGATTATCGGGCAGGTGGGCTGGACAAGATTTTTTAAAAGTCAGGTCTCCGGACGTAAACAAAAACGGGTCAAGATGCTTGTCAAGAGCATTTTGACCCGTAAAAATCAGGACTCAGGGGGGATGTAAAAAAATAGTTAAGCCGGATTGTGCGCTTACCACACCACAAACTCCGTCCGACGGTTTTGCGCGCGGCCTTCGTCGGTATCGTTGGGCGCAACGGGCTGGCTTTCTCCAAAACCTTTGAAACGCAGGCGTTGAGCGGCGATACCCTTGGCGATGAGGTAGTTGTACACGGCTTTGGCGCGGTTCTCGGAAAGCGTCAGGTTGCTGCGGTCGTCGCCCACGTGGTCGGTATGGCCGCTGATCTGGATGCGCAGTCCGGGGGTTTCGGCCAGCAGGGCAGCCAGGCGGTCGAGTTCGGCGGCCGATTCGGGGCGGAGTTCGGCGGAACCGGTTTCGAAAAAGACGTTGCGGAGCACCACGGGTTTGCCGGCCGGGGCGCTCAGGGTGCCGTCTTCCGCCAGCGCGGGGATGGGTTGCAGGGCGATGTTGAGCAGGAAGGGCTTTTCAAACGTCGCCGTTTCGAGCAGGTTGAAATTTTCGGAGTGAAAGAGGTACTTCTCCTTGCTGACGGCCAGGGCGTAGTCTTTGCCGGCCGGCAGACAGGCGAGGAAGGATCCGTCCGTTTTGGTCGTGACGCTTTGGTATAATTGCCCCGTGGCCAGGTCGGTGATCTCCACCTTGGCCTGAATAGGGTAGGCCGTGGCGGCGTCGGTGACTTTGGCCTTGACGTAGGTCACGGCCTGCGGGCGCGCCTGTTCAGGCATGTCAAACTGGTAAATATCGTAGCCGCCTGCGCCGCCGGGCCGGTTGGCCGCAAAATAGGCGGTGCGCCCGTCGAGGCTTACGGTAAGGCCGCCTTCGCTGGATTTTGTATTGATGGGGTAGCCCAGGTTTTCGGGTTTGCCCCATACGCCGTTGGGCTGGCGGCGCACGTAGTAAATATCGCTTTCCCCCATGCCGGGCAGGCCGTTGGACACGAAATAGAGCGTCTGGCCGTCGGGGTGAAAAAACGGCATTTCTTCGTCGTTGGGCGTATTGATGCCGGCGCCAAAATTCTGCGGGGCGCTCCATTTACCGCCCGACTGCCTAACGGTGAACCAAAGGTCTTTTCCACCCTGTCCGCCGGGGCGATTACTGCTGAAAATCAGGGTTTTGCCATCCGACGATATGGTCGGCTGCGCTTCCCAGTCGGGCGAGTTGATCACGGCGCTGAACGGCGCCGGCTTGGTCCATCCCGTGCTTTTGAGTTGCGACCAGTAGAGGTCGCAACTGCCCTGGGAGCCGTCGTTGCGGCGGTTGCAGCCGGTAAATACGAGCCAGCTGCCGTCGGCGCTGAGCGCTTCGGCGCCTTCGTTGAGGTAGGTATTTACCTCGGTCATGGCTTCGGCGGTTTGCCATTGTCCGTTGACGCGCCGGCTGAGGTAAAAATCTTCGTTGTCGCCGGCATTGCGGGTAAAGATCATGGTTTCGCCGTCGGCCGTGAGCACGGGCGGGAATTCGTGGGCGGGAGTATTGACGCCGTTGCCGACCGAAACCGGCTTGAAGGGGACGGGACGTTTGACGGCCTCCGCGGCAAAGCGGGCATTGTCGCGCAGGCGGGTGGCGCGACTGACCAGATCGGCGTTTTTGACGCCCGAGGCGAGGAAGTTGTCGAGGTGGGCCGAGGTTTCGGCGTATTTTTCCTGTTGCCATTCAGCCAGGGCCAGGTAGAACGGCACGATAGGGTCGTAATCGGCCGCCAGATGTTGGGCGCGTTCGTAGCCGCGTTCGGCTTCGGCCCAGTGGCGGGCGTCGTAGTGGGCGTTGGCCCAGCCGATCTGGGCGTCGATGAACATCGAATCGATTTCAAGGGCGCGTTCGAATTCGCGGATCGCACGGGCTTGTTCGCCCATTTGCAGGGCTTCTTCACCGGCTTTCCAAAAAGCAACCGCGCGCGGTGAGGCTGTTTTTCTGGTCGTGAGGTTTTGGGAAAAAAGGGTGGCAGGCAGGGCAAATGCCAAGATGAGGAGGATTCGGAATAAAGACATCGGGAAGGACTTTTTTTGGGCAAAACGATGTTTTTCGGCCAAAGATTGCCCCGCGGGAGCCCTC
Source organism: Saprospiraceae bacterium (assembly GCA_020849825.1). Taxonomy (GTDB): domain Bacteria; phylum Bacteroidota; class Bacteroidia; order Chitinophagales; family Saprospiraceae; genus M3007. The sequence goes on along the minus strand of JADZFP010000456.1, from coordinate 1,928 downwards.
GTTAGGATTTAACAGGAAGGCTTAACAGATTTTAACCTTAAAGTTCCCCTGGCAGGTTTTTCAACAGCCAGTTGTCGGCGCCCGGCGCAGCCATCCATTGCAGCCCCACGGCCATCCCGTTCTCCGGATGCCGACCGATGGGCTGGGCGATGGCCGGCACGCCGGCCAGGTTGGCCAGTACTGTATAAATATCGGACAGGTAAGTCGCCACAGGGTCGGCTGATTTTTCGCCGAAACGCCAGGCCACACCGGGCGCCACCGGCATTGCGATGAGCTCGTAGTCGTTGAAAAGGACGAGCAGGCGGTCGCGAATAAGCCGGCGGGCCTGCTGGGCCTTGCCGTAGTAAGCGTCGTAATAACCGCTGCTGAGCACGTAAGCGCCGAGCAGGATACGGCGTTTGACCTCCGCCCCGAAACCCTCGCTCCGGCTTTTCAGATAAGTTTCTTCCAGATTGGCGGCATTCGGACTGCGGTAGCCGTATCGGATGCCGTCGTAGCGGGCCAGGTTGCTCGATGCCTCGGCCGTCGTGAGTACGTAATAGGTCGGGATCAGGTAATCGAGCAGATCGAAATGCACGGGCTCGACCTGGTGGCCCTGTGCGCGCAGTCCGTCGAGATAATCGAGCGTCAATGCCCGGACACCGGCGTCGATGCCTTCGTGTTCGACCGCCTCGGGGAAATAGGCGATTTTTTTGGGTCCGGGCTGAGCCTCTGCGGGCGCCGCCGCGGGCAGTGCCGTCGCATCGAAGGCATCGGGGCCGCTCATCACGTCAAGGCAAACGGCCAGATCGGCCGGATGGCGCCCCAGGATGCCGATTTGATCGAAGGAAGAGCCGTAGGCGATCAGACCGTGCCGTGAAATGCGGCCGTATGTAGGTTTAAAGCCCCAAACGCCACAAAAGCCGGCCGGTTGCCGCACCGAGCCGCCGGTATCGCTGCCCAGGGCCATGAGGCAGCAGTCAGTTTGCACCGACACGGCCGCACCGCCCGAAGAGCCGCCGGAAACCCGCTCCGGATCGTCGGCATTGCGCACGGGGCCGTAGGCCGAGTTTTCGTTGGACGAGCCCATGCCGAATTCGTCGCAGTTGGTGCGGCCGATCAGGATGGCGTCTTCGGCCAGCAGCCGTTCGACGGCCGTGGCGGAATACAGCGACCGGAACCCCGAAAGGATGCGCGAGCCGGCCGTGACGCCGTGTCCGGCATAACAAATATTGTCTTTCAAAGACAGCACCGCGCCGAAGAGCCGGCCCATGCGTCCGTTTCCGGCAGCCATGCGGGCATCCAGCTCGTCGGCGCGGGCGAGCGCTTCGTCGGCCCAGATTTCGATAAAGGCGTTGAGCGCGCGGGATTGTTCAATGCGCGACAAATGGTATTCCACCACGGCGCGGCAGCTGGTTTGGCCGGCGCGCAACTGTTGGTGCAATTCGGCAAGGGAGCGTATCGGAAACATACGCGGCAAAGGTAGCAATCGCGCAGGAAGCTCAATGGTGTCTGTTTGCTTCCCCTCGCAAGGCCTGAATACGACGGAAACTGCGGACTGCCGCGACGATGCCGGCTGCCGATACGGCGATGCCGGAAGAAAGGATCAGCATTTCAAAGATGTTCATCACTGGAAAGGTTGGGAGTGAAATGGTTATTGGTTCAGGCCGGCCGCCTTGTAGCGATCGACCGGATGGTGGATAGGCGGAACAGTTTTCAGGTAGGTAAAAATGGCGCGGGCTTCGGCGTCGCTCAGCGACGGATAGGGTAGCATGGGGTAGGTCAGGGTGCCGCCGCGCGGGTTTTTACCAAAGCGCACGGCATCGATGAATTGTTGCTCCGTCATACGGCCGATTCCGGTTTCGGGGTCGGGCGTCAGGTTGGCGGTACGGACCACCTCGCCGGCCTCGTTTTTCATCTCGGCGCCGCCGCCGTAGAACAAAAAGGAT
>JADZFP010000455.1 GCA_020849825.1 Saprospiraceae bacterium | reverse complement strand
CATTCCCCTGGTCGATTATGTGCATGAACTGGAGGCAAAATTCGGACACCTGTCGCTCAACCGGCATGCACTCGAAACGGCCATCCGCAACCACAGTCTGCAGCCCGACATGCCGTTTCCCTTTTTGTTGCCCAAAGATTTGCTGCGCCTCAAATCGCCGCTCAGAAAACGCGTCCGTTTCCTGATCGAACACCTGGGCGATGAAATTTTGAAAGAAGGAGACATGGACGCGGACACACGTTTTGTCCTGAAAACACTCACCAACCGGGTCAGGCGCGTCTCCGGCCGGCTCACCGAATGGCTGACCCGGGTGATCGGTTATCTCGGCGGATACGCCCTTGTCAGGCGCCGTGTAGCCAAAATCCTGGTGGATTATACCATGAAAAACCTTTTACTCGGCCTGCATGCGCACGGGTTATTCAAAGTGCAGGAACCGCGGGTTAATAGCGGACCAAAGCCATAGGGGCTGAAAATTTCCCCTGTACGAGACAGCGGGCAAAATAGACGCCCGGCGGCCAGGCGCTGCCGTCAATCCGTAAGCCATCTGCGTCGGGTTGTGTCCAAAATACGCGTTGGCCACGCGCGTCGTATACTTCCACGGCATCCATCCGCTCGACTGCCCGGATGTTCCAAATGCCCTCCGACGACGGATTAGGCGTCACCTGGATGGCCGGGGTGGCTTCATGGGCATACTGTGTCGAACTTGCGTTGCAGTCCAGCAGATTCAGGTAGGCCCATAGGTCGTTGTCGAATCCGATGGGCACCAGATTGCCCCCGATACCCGTGTAGCCGGCCGAATTGCCCTGCCGAACGACCACCCAGCCTTTTGAGGGCACGACGTGGATTTTTTGATCGTTTTTGCCCAGGGCGGCGATCAGGTCGGGCGGGGCATTGCTGAACAAGGGGCCGGGAAAAACAAATTGGACGCCGGGCAGCATCAGGCTGGGCTGTCCGTTGAGCCACCAGAGATAGCCATAGCTCTGATTGAGGTCTTGCGAGGGCGTGACCATGGCGTTGAAATAACCCTGATCGTGCAGCAGCGTATCGCCATCCCATACGCCATGCGCCTGCACCAGAAGGCCGAATCGGGCCATATCGCGCGCCCGTCCGTACATGACATCGCTGATCCAGAGTCCTTTCATGCCCGTTCGGTCGAGCAGGCGGGTTTTGGTAAATTGGTTGATGGTGAGACCGCTGGAGGCGGCAATCACGTCTTGCAGGAGCCTGTACGCGCCGGTATGGTAGGCCCAGCGCGTACCCGGGGGGACCAGGTATTGCAGGCACGAGGGGTCGGTGCAATTATTCGGGTCGGGGTCGTTGGTGGTGGGCGTGTCGTCGAGACCGGTGGTCATGGCCAGTTGATGCCGGATCGTAATGGCGGCTTCCTGCGTGGGGGTGCAGGAGGTCCAGCCGGCGCCGAGGTAATCGGAGGTAGCGTCGTCGAGCTGGAACAGGGCTTCTTCCTGCGCCTGGCCAACGAGGAAGGCGGTGAGTGATTTGCCGGCCGAAGCCCAGTACCAGATGGAGTCCTGGACATAGGTTCCGAAATATTTTTCGAGTACGATTTTACCGTCTTTTAAAAGGATAAAAGACTTGGTATTGCGGGATTCCAGGAATTGGTAAAGGCTGTCGATTCTTTCGGGGCAAAATCCTAGCTCGGAAGGCGGCGTTGCGGCCCAGGCAGTACCGGTTTTGGGTGGGAAATAAAGGGTGTTTTGGGCAGACGAAAGCAATGGCGCCAATACCGGCAGGAAAGCGAGCAGCAAGTTTTTCAGCATATAATGTATTATTGAGAGAATAACAGGCGGTAAGACAGTGAATGAGACTGCGGGTTTAATAAATGCCGGGATTACTTTTCGCCACGTACATTGATTTAAATAAAAAAAGCCCGGCAGTCCTTTGGCTGCCAGGCTTGGGTCCATTTTTTTCAACTATTCTGGAATATTCCTAAAAGGTTAGTTTCTGTTGGAAAAGGGATGTAGTGCCGTAATCGGTGGCTCAAAGATAAGCCAAGTGTTTTGATTAATAATTAGGGCTTGATTAGAATCCTTAATTTTCAATGAAATACATGTCAATTTCCCCTTTGTTTTTGGCGGGTATTTTGCCTCTGTATTTGCACTTGACGTAGTTTTTGACCACTTCGTAGGCTTCTCCGGAAATATTGATCCGGCCGCCTTCGCCTGCCTGTTCGATTCGGGCGGCGATGTTGACGGTATCGCCCCAGATATCGAACGCGAATTTGCGTGAGCCCACGACGCCGGCCACCACGGGGCCCCGGTGGATGCCGATGCGCGCATCGTACCGAGGCAGTCCTTTTTCCTGCCGGTTGGCATTCCATTCGGACAGCCAGGACTGCATGGACCTTGCGGCATCGATCATGTTGCGCAGGTCGCTGCCGCCGCCGTCGGGGATACCGCCGGCCACCATGTAGGCATCGCCGATGGTTTTGATTTTTTCCAGTCCGTGGCGGGCGATGATATCGTCGAAGGCTTGGAAGCAGGTGTCGAGTTCGGTGACGAGTTGTTGCGGGCTGAGTTGTTCGGCGATTTTGCTGAATCCGACGAAATCAGCGAAAAGCACGCTGACGTCGTCGAAATACCGGGCGTTGGTGCGGCCCATTTTTTTCAATTCATCGGCGACGAGGGCGGGCAGTACGTTCAGCAGCAGATTTTCTGAGCGTTGTTGTTCTTCCCGGATGATGTTGTTTTTTTCCGCCATCAGGCGGGCATTGTGTCGCGCCCGGATGAATCCGTACGCTGCGCCGCCGGCGATCAGCAGCAGGATGCCCATGATCGCGTAGTTGAAGCGCCGGTTGCTGTCGGCTTCGCGCAAGACGAGGTTCCAGTTGCTGAGCGACATGGAGTCGAGTTTGCTCCGGTAGGAGAGGGAGTCGAGCATCTGGCGTTGTTCGAGCAGCAGCAGTTCGTTTTTCATTTGGGCTTCGGACATTTCGCTGATGGCAGCTTCTTTGGCGGCGAGCTGGGCCTGAAGTTCCTTGCTTTCTTCGAGCAGTTTTTGCTCGCGCTCGTTGGCTTTGGGGGTGGCGCCCGGAGGGGTGGGGGCGCCAGGCGCGGCGATGCCGCCGGGTGTTTTAGCGGGCGGCGCCCCGGCTTTCAGTTTTTCGATCTGGGCGTCGATGTCGGCGAGCTCGCCGTTTCGGCCGGCCTTTACGGCCAGTATGCGAAGGTTTTCCAGGTTGTCGAGCATCAGGGTGCGGTTGGAGATGCCGTTGTCGCGCAGGATTTCGGAGCTCTGGCGAAATTTGGGCGCCGCTTTATCGCGCACGTTGCGTTTGTTGGCGCGGAGTATGGCTTTCCCCTGAATATTGAGGGCGGCTGCGCGCTGTTCGGGCCGGCGCAGACGTTTGGCCAGATCGATGGTGTTTTCCGCCCATTCCAGGGCTTTGTCCGTTTCACCGGCTGTCAGGTAGGCATTGGCAACCAGCAACATCTTATCGAGCCTGGGCGGGCCGGACGTGCCGTAGGCGTCGGCCTCCAGTTCCTGGATGGTTTGCGCCTGCGCCGAGAGGGCAATACACAGGCAGATCGTCAGGGAGACAAAGATTGATTTCATTGAATTGGGCCTTGCAAAAAGAATGCCGGGACTTTTGAGGCGACGAAGATAGCGGCTTGTATAAAGTCGGGAAGGGTTTTCCTGAAATGCAATAAAACAAAATGTATTTTGGACTGCTATTTGCAAAAATGCGCGGGCACGGCCGGATAATTTTGTTGAAAAAAACAGCGATGAAACATTGGATTCTCTTTTCAACAGCCTGTTTGCTCAACATCTCTCTTGCCGCCGCCTGCCAAAAATGGTCGCCTGCCCTTTTTTATTTGACTGAAAAAGGCTGCGACACGCTGGTGTTGACCGATGGCCGGCGGATCGCGGCGGAAATCGAACGGGTGACTGCCGACGAAATCTTCTACACCGCCTGCGACGATCCCGAACTAAGGGTTTTTGTCGTTTCGAGGAAAAAGGTGGCAGAGGTACGCCGGTATCAAAAGCCGCCTTTGCTGCCCAAAGCCGCCCTGCCGGACGAGCCGGATACTTACACGCAGGCGGAAGCGCCCAAGCCAGCGCTCCCAAAGAAGAAAAAAACGGAATTGGACGAAAACAAAGCGGCCGAGCGAGCAGCCTGGACTTACATGGTTACGGGATTGGGCATTTTTGCTTTGCTGTTTTCTTTGATTGGCGCGCCTGTGAGCCTGGCAGTGGCTTTTTCGATGATGGCCCGGTTCGGGCGCCTCTGGCGTCGTCTGGGGAAACACCCGAAAAAACGGCGGTTGCGTGTGCTTCTTGTCATAGGGTTAATTTTCGCCATTTTGGCGGCCATCGGTTTTTTCGTGTTGCTGTATGCCGTACTGACATTTTCAGTTCCAGATTTAAGTGGTTTGAGTAACCTGGATTTTAGTGGCTTCTCCTGGTAAATCGTCACACCGGGTCCACATCCACTGCCACCTGCACTTGCCCGAATCCTTTTTCGCCGTTGAGTATCTCCGTGGTTGCCTTGATCAGGGCTTTGGTGCGAGCCAGCAGCCGGGCGTCTTTTTCCAGTTTGAGCAAAATGTCCTGGCCATAAAAGCCGCGCAGCCTCGAGATAGGGGGCTGCACGGGACCGAGCACCCGTTCGCCAAGTTTTCCACGCAGGATGCGGGCAAAAAGAGCGGCTGCGGCCTGCACGGTTTTTTCGTCTTTGTGGCGGAGGGTGAGTTGAATCATACGCACGAATGGCGGGTATTGAAATTCCCGTCGTTCTGCCAGCTCGCGGTGCAGGTGGGCCGCGAAATCGCCGCGCAGTACTTCCTGTAGAACCGGGTGCGTCGGGTTGAACGCCTGCATAAGTACCCGGCCGCGTTTGTTTTTGCGGCCTGCGCGGCCGGCTACCTGGGTGAGCAACTGGTAGGCCCGTTCGCCCGCCCGGAAATCGGGGAAACGCACCAGTTGGTCGGCGCCGAGTACCCCTACCAGGCCCACGTTTTCGAAATCGAGGCCCTTGGTCACCATTTGCGTGCCGACGAGCACGTCGAGTTCTTTTTCTTCAAAAGCTGACAGGATGGCGCCCAGGCTGGTTTTGGAGCCAGCCGTATCGAGGTCGAGCCGGGCAATGCGGGCTTCGGGGAGGGCGAGTTTGAGGTCGTCTTCGATTTTTTCGGTGCCAAAGCCCAGCAGGGTGACTTTTCCGGAGCCGCAGGCCGGACAGGTTTGCACGGGCTCCTGCTGATAGCCGCAGTAATGGCAGCGCAGCCGGTTGCTGAATTTGTGATAGGTCAGGCTGACGTCGCAGTGTTGGCACTGGGCCGTCCAGCCGCACACCTGACATTCGAGAATGGGGGCGAAGCCGCGGCGGTTCTGGAACAGGATGACTTGTTCGCCATTGGCCAGGGAGGCCTGGAGTTGTTCGAGCAGCGTGGAGGAGAAAATGCCCTGCATGCGCCGGGTTTTGAGTTGGTCGCGCAGGTCGATGGTGTCTATTTCCGGCAGTTCCATGCCGCCGAATCGTTCGCGCAGTTCGACGAGACCGTATTTGCCGGTTTGGGCGTTGTGGTAGGTTTCGAGGGCGGGCGTAGCGGTGCCGAGCAGCACTTTGGCGCCGTAAAGCCCCGCCAGGTAAATGGCCGTGTCGCGGGCATGGTAGCGCGGGGCAGGGTCGTATTGTTTGAAGGAGGAGTCGTGCTCTTCGTCGACAATGATCAATTTCAGGTTTTGATAGGGCAAAAACAAACCGGAGCGGGCACTCAGGATCACCGGCCGGCCGGCGGCGGCTCCTCGCCAGAGTTCGACGCGTTCGTTGTAATTGATCTTGGAATGGTACACGGCCACGTCGCCGCCGAACACTTTTTTGAGGCGGTTGATGATCTGGGTGGTCAGGGCGATTTCCGGAAGCAGATAAAGCACTTGTCCGCCCTCCCGGATGATGCGCTGGATCAGTTCTACGTAAATGCGGGTTTTGCCCGAGCCCGTCACGCCATGCAGCAGCGCAACTTTTTTGTCCTGAAAATGGGCGTCGATTTCGCGAAGCGCTTGTTGTTGTGCCTCCGAAAGGGCGCCGGCTTCGGCAAATTCATCTTCAAAGCCGGCCACCCGGCTGACTTCCCGATCATAGAGTTCGAAGATGCCGTTTTTGACCAGCGTATTGAGGGAGGAGGGGGAAACGCCGGATTTTTTCAGCAGGTCGGCGCGGCGCACGTAGGGTTGCTGGCGCGAAAGGTGGATGAAGGCGAGCAGCACTTCCATTTGGCGTTCCCGCTTTTCCAGTTCGGTCATCAGGGCGCGCAGTCGGTCGGTATCCGATAGGTAGGGTTCGGCGAGGCGCACGGCGACGATCATCCGGGGGCGGAATTTTTCCTGCAGGTCTTCACGAAGAAAAAGCAAGCCGCGGTTGAGCAGGCGCTGAATCACCGGGAAAACCGTTTTTTTATTCAGGATTTTCCGGATATCGTCGATGGAGACGGCGTTCTGAATTTCCAGGGCTTCGGCCACGAGGTATTCTTCGGCGTCGAGTTCGCCGAAATCATCGCCGTAGGAGGGGTTGATTACGACTTTTGTTTCACTGGTAAGTTTGAGGTGGCCGGGCATGGCCGCCGCCATCACCTCACCCAGGGTGCAACAGTAGTATTCGGAAATCCAGTCCCACAGCAGCAGTTGTTGAGGGCTGACGACCGACACCTCGTCGAGTACGGCATTGATGCTTTTTACGCGATATTCGGGCTTTTCGTCGTGCAGCCGCTCCACCAGGCCGCTGTACAGTTTGCTTGGTCCGAAGGGAACTTCGACGCGTACGCCCGGCTGCACATAGTCGGCCAGGGAATCGGGCACGGCATAGGTATAGCTGCGTTTGGGCAGTGCCAGGGGAAGGATGACGTCGGCGAACATAATGCGGTAAATAGTGGCGGCAAATTTGAAACAAATTATTTGCAAAAAGGCTGCTTTTTTTGCCTCCCGGTGTCGCAAAGGGGGCAAATTGCAAGGGGGCGTGGAGGAGAGCGGACAGGCTTGTTAAAATTTTCTGTGAGGATGAACCCGAAACATAAACGTTAAGTTTTACTTTTGTGCAAACAAGGCGTTGGGTACGCGGGTGTTGACCGGGTATCCAAATTTTTTTGTCCCCCGCCAGGCATATTTTTTAACGAAACAACTTGATTACTTGGCATTAAAACCTTCCTATCCCTCCCGTCCCGGCGGTGGTAATCGCCCTGGTGGCAACCGTCCTGGCGGCCCGGGTCGTCCCGGTGGCGGTCGTCCTTACGACCGTCGTTTTCCTCAAGCCCCCGAGCACAACATCAATGAGTTTGTACGCGCCCCGGAAGTGCGTCTTGTCGGCGACAATTTCGCTGAAATCAGCGAGGCCGTCGGCCAGCAGGTAGAATCGGGTATTTTCCAGACCAGCACTTTGCGTCGCTGGGCGGAAGATATGGGGCTCGATCTGGTTGAAATTACGCCCAACGCAGAGCCGCCGGTTTGTCGAATCACGGACTACAACAAGTTCCTCTACCAAAAGAAAAAACGCGAGAAAGAACTGAAAGCCAACGCGGTAAAGCAAGAATTGAAAGAAATTCGCTTTGGTCCGGAAACGGGCGAGCACGATTTCGAATTCAAACTGCGCCATGCCAAAAGTTTCCTTGCCGAGGGGAATAAAGTGAAGGCATACGTGCAATTCCGCGGCCGGGCAATCATGTTCAAAGACCGCGGCGAGTTGCTTCTCCTGCGTTTTATCAAAGAACTCGAAGAACTGGGCGCCGCCGAACAACTACCCAAACTCGAAGGCAAAAGAATGATGGTGATCCTCGCCCCGAAAAAAGGCGGGCCGAAGAAATAAGTAGCGCTTGCTCCATTCGTCTTGTTCGTGCCTGTCGTTGCAGCGCATCGCCAACTTTTTTCCCTGCTTTCTTTTGTCATTTGCCGGGAGCGGTTACCTTTGCGCTCCATTTTCAAAAAATACTGATTGATCATGCCGAAAATGAAAACCCACTCCAGCGCAAAGAAGCGTTTCAAAGTGACTGGCACGGGTAAAATCAAGCGTAATCGGGCAAGAATGCGCCACCTGATGCGCAAAAAGACAACCAAAGCCAAGCGCCACCTGCGCGGCGGAGTGATCGTTGATCGTTCCGAGCACGCACGTATCGAGCGCCTGATGGCTATGTAAGCAGCGCATTACCCCAAAAGCGGGGTTTTTTCACCTTATTTTTTAACGAGAATTCCGGCTTCAAGTATGGCATTCGTACCAACGTTCGTCATCCCGGAGTTGCACTAAAAAGTTTCGCTCATGCCAAGAGCTACCAACAACCCGGCCAGCCGTGCCCGCCGGAAAAGAATTATGCTCGCCGCCCGCGGTTTTTTCGGCGCGCGTTCCAAAGTGTACACCGTTGCCAAAAATACCCTTGAAAAAGGCTGGCAGTACGCTTTCCGCGACCGTAAATTCAAAAAACGCGTGTATCGCCGTCTCTGGATCGCCCGTATCAACGCGGCTACCCGTGCTGAAGGCATCAATTACAGCCGTTTTATCCACGCACTGGGTGAAAAAGGCATTGCCCTCAACCGCAAAGCCCTGGCCGACCTGGCCCTCAACCACCCGGATACGTTCAAAGCAATCGTGGCTTCGGTAAAAAACAAATAAAGCGCTGCCTTCGGGCTTCGCTTTCCTGACAACAACGAGGAATCTGCCAGTAGCGGATTCCTCGTTTTGCTTTTATCCCGCGCGCCGCCAGGGTTTCAACTCGATAGGTTTCATAAACCCTTATAAACCAATATTAACCCTATAATCCTCCTGCTTATTTCTTCCCGGAGCGAAGCGTACATCGTCGTTAAGACTACGCGCAAAAAACTCTTTTTTGACAAATCAACGTTATTTGTGCTCCTTCAATCGGATAAATGCCGGAACTTCCGCACCCGTTACCAACCCAACCGATTCGTACACTACTTACTCAACTTTCTTTACCCTATGAAAAAAGCACTACTCCTCTTTTTTTCGCTCTGCACAGCCACTTTTGTTTTCTCACAGGATTGCCAGGTTGATTCCTCCCTGCTTCAATCCGGAGGCCTGTTGTCGCCCATTCCCTATTCCGATCAAAATCCGCAATACAACCTCGCAGTTGCCTGTGTCGGCTCGTCGTACACCGAGTCGGTGACCGTCAATGTGCCGGCCACCTTCTCCGGTTTCCCGATCGATAGCGTAGGTATCGCCGCAAGCGGCGCCATCGGCAACCTTCCCGCCGGGCTGCAATACAGCTGCGAACCCCCGAATTGCGTGTTCTACCCGGGTACGCTGGGCTGCATCCTGATGTACGGAACGCCTACCTCAGCCAATCCGGCGCCCGATACGCTCGACCTGACCATTACCGCCACGGTTTACACGCCGCTGATCGATATTCCGATCGGTTTCCCCGGCCAGGCCGCGCCCGGCAACCACTACTACCTGATCCTCAACGAAGCCGGCAACTGCGCCAGCAATGCCAGCGACCTCGCCAGCCCGGTGAGCAGCCTGAAAAGCATGCCCAACCCGTTCAGCACCCAGACTTTTATTGAAGTGGAATCCCGCGACAACGGCATGTTCCAGTTCGAAGTGTTCGACCTGCTCGGCCAACGCGTGTACCGCGAAGACATTCGCCTCGTCGAAGGCTCCAACCGCTTTACTTTCGAAGCCGGCGACCTCGCCAACGGCACCTACTTCTACACCGTAGGCAATCGCGAAGGCAAAACCACGAAAATGTTCGTTGTTTCAAAATGAACCGAAATGATGAATGATGAATGATGAACGATTCATCATTCATCATTCATCATTCCCTTCTAATCCTTTCTTGTGAAAAGTGCTGTTGCCGCCCTTCGGGCTAATCGTCCGTCCTTCCTTCGCCTGCAACAATTTTTTTCACACACCAATCCCCGTTGCCTATGCGACACCTTTTGCTCTCCCTGTGCCTGAGTGCATGGATGGCCACGACGCTGAACGCGCAAATCGGCTGCCCCGGCTGCCAAATCAATCTCCCCGCCCTCCCCGACGACACCCTCTACCTCCAAAATCTGCCCGATGGCGAAAAGGGCCAATTGTACGACCACGATATTTCATTTCGTTTTCCCAAAACAACCACCCCGGTCAATGCCGTTGACAGCACCACGCCGCCGGGTTTGCCCATTTCCAAGTTCGAAATATTGAGCCTCGACGGACTGCCGCCGGGCCTCAATTGGCAACCTAACCAGTTGGTTTTTGAAACCGCCAACCAAACCGACGGCTGTATCCGTATTTGCGGCACGCCCACCGTGGCGGATTCATTTACCCTGACGGTCAAGATCAAGGCGACCGTCTTTATCATTACCCAGGAAGCTACTTTTCCGTTAAAACTGTACATCGCTCCGCCGACCGTCAGCAACGACGGGTTTTCCATGTCGAACTTTTCAGGATGTGGCAGCACGACGGTTAGTTTTACCAACAACCATCCCTCCGGTGGAAGCCCCGATTATTCTTATACCTGGGACTTTGGCGACGGAACTACCTTTTCCGGTGAAAACCCGACTCCGCATACGTATTCGGCACCGGGCGTTTACCCGGTCAATTACCACGCCGTGGTGGATACCGGCCGTTTCGTTCTGGCCAGCGCTACGGTGCTTGAGGCCGATTGCGCAGACCTGTTGGGGCTGGGCGCACCCGATATGTACGTGCTGGTATTCGGCCCCAACGGTCAGGAACTGTTCAACTCTTCGCCGGATATTGAAAACATTTCCCTGCCCTTTACTTTCCCTATCACCTTGCCGCTCGACGCGGGCAACTACACCATCGAGGTGTGGGATGAAGACTCGGGTATCGAAGGCAGCGACGACCTGTGCGGCGCCATTTCTTTCAATTACCTGAGCAACGATACCCTGATTGCCGGGGGACTGGAGATCGCCCTGGTCATCGATAAACCGGTGACGGAGGTCTTCTCTGCCGATTCCGTCTACGTATTTGAAGTGCCCGAGGCGCCCGAAGCAAGCGCCCCCAACGGTACTTACAACTGCACCGGCGCGACCAACCTGCTGCTCGAATCGTCGGCGACCGAATCCAATCAGTGGCTGCTCGACGGTGAAGTCATCCCGGGGGCGACAGAACCTTCTTATACGCCCCTCGAAACAGGTTACTACCAGGTGCAAATCACCAATGAATACGGTTGTACCGCGACATCCGACAGCGTGCTGATCGGGCTGTATGCCGCGCCGGCCGCGCCGGTGTTTGGCAACCAGATCAACCGTCTTTTCCTGCTCGATACGCTGAACGTACCCGCCGGTTATACGTTCCAGTGGTTTGAATCCGGGCTGCCGATTCCGGGCGAAACCGGCTGGTCGATTTGTATCGGTCAAAACGGTGTGTACGGACTGGTGGTAACGGACACACTCACCGGCTGTTCCAATTTTTATGCAGAAACGGTCAATTACGACCCGAACTACCCGGACTGCATCAGCAGCAGCCGGGAGCCAGCCGCGATGCCCTTGTTCCTTTTCCCCAACCCGGCGCACACGCAGGTGACGCTGCAATGGCAGGAAAGCCAATCCGGCGCATCGACCCTGCAAATATTCGATGCGGCTGGCCGTGTCGTGCGCCTGGAAACCGTTCCGGCAGGCGCCAGCGCGCACGTTGTTCTGACCACTGAACTGCCGTCCGGGGTATACAGTCTGCAACTGACTGCCGACCGGGTGTACCTGGGCCGGCTGGTCGTATTGCATTGATCCCCGATTAAATCTGGGGTTAAATCAAAGAGCCATTCCGGAGTGTCCCGGAATGGCTCTTCTGTTTATTCGACAAAAAAGTTGCCGTGTGCGAACTTATTCGAACGTCACGATCTTGGTCATAAAGCCTTCTTTGAAGCTGACTTTAATGACGTACAATCCCGGATTGAGATTATTGCGCAGGATGGTGAAGTTGTTGGTGTTCAGGTTGTTGTGCATCTGAACGAGGCGGCCGGTGCGGTCGTACACCTGAATGCCGAGCATCGGGTGTTCGATTTCGCTGGTCAGGCGGATTTCGCTGCTGGCCGGGTTCGGCGCGGCGTTGAGGGCGATGTTTTGTGCGAGGGGCTCTTTGGCGCCCACGACGGCGTCGATGCACTCCTGCAGGCCCAGGGCGAAGCAGGCGCGCGGGGCGTAGAAGCGCATGATCGTATCGATGTACGGGATGGCTTCGGCTTTAACATTGTTGCAGGTCGCCGGAGCGGCGGGCACAAAGGCCGTCCATTCCCAGGGCGAGGTGGTTGCAGGCGGGTTGCCCGGCTGCAGGAAGGGATACAGGCCCGGGGTCGGGTCGCTTACGTCCACGTTGCCCGGCTGGAGCAGCGGGGAGTTGGCAAAGGCGAGTTCCTGCTCGGCCGTGAGATCGAACACGACGCCGGCATCCACGAAGGACGTGTTGTTGCCGTTGGCTTCGAATTTTTGCTGGGCGAAGTAGCTGCCTACTACGCGCACCACTTGCAGCGGCGTGCCGGGTACGTTTACGATACCTTCGTTGTAGGGAGCGAAGTTGTCGGTCGGCACGTGGAAGGAGATCATCGGCGGTTGGCCCGGGCTGATCCAGGTCGAGTCGCCCACGGCGCCGGCCATGTTGACGGAAAGCGCGAAGTCGGAAGAGTAGCCTACGTGGTTCGGATAGCAGAGCGTGTCAAGACCGCCGGGGGCGGCTGCGTTGGGCACCTGGCCTACGCTGGTGCCGTAAATGTCGCCGTTGACTTGCTCGATAACCATCGGGATCGGCGGGGTACCGGGGTTCTGGTCGTGGTCCCATACGAATTTACCGCCCGAGGCAGTCGGGATCTTCAGGTAGTTGTCGAGCGTAGTGGTGTTGAGGGTAATGTAACCGCCGGTGCCCTGGCCCCAGATGACGATTTTTTCAGGGTCGATACCCCAGGGGTTGCCGCCTTCTGCCACCGTTTTGCGGAAATAGCGGATGGCCGTGCGGGCATCCTGTACACCGCGGTAAGCGGCGTTGATAAGGCCGTAGCGGCGATCCACATCGGTCGGCGCCAGCGGGTTCCAGCCCAGGCGGTAGTCGACAGAAGCCACTACGTAGCCCATGCTGCAAAGGCGGTGCGCCAGTTCCACGAGCGAAGAGTCGACCGTGGTGCCGCCGCAAGCGCCGTTAAAACCGCCCTGAGTCGGGTTGGACGGATTGAAGAAAGGCAGGAAGTTGCCCGTGTGGAACAGGAGGACTACCGGACGGCTGGTTTCGGTATCGCCGACCGGCTGGTAGATGTCCATGACCAGCGGCTGCGGAACGGCCTGGCCGAGTACCGAGTAGTACAGAACCGTAGCGTTGACGCCATAAATAACGTTGGCATTTTTGGTGACACCGGAGGTGAAAACAGGCTGCAGGTAGCGCGTCTGGGCCGTCAGGCTTGCCGCAACACTGGCAATCAGTAGAAGGAGTACGGTTAATTTTTTCATTGTCAGTGGATTGTGTTGTTGAGTAGTTGGTTGAAAAGTGAATTGAAGAGGTTTATAAGGTTGATGAAGGGTGATAAGTTTTATTGGGTTGATATGGTTTATTGTTGAGGAGCAAAGTTATAAACCGTATAAACCTTATCAACCCTTATCAACCTTGCCGGCAATCAATCTTTTTTCTCAAAATTATACACCAGTGAAACATACGCCAGGCGTCCGATACGAGGGCCGCCGTAAGTCTGAAACTGGTTGTTGTTGAACATGGCTTCGAGACCGCTGCGGCCATTGTTTTCTTCCTTGCTGCGGAACAAGGGCGTGATTCCGAAGATGTTGGTGGCGCCGATTTTCAGCACGGTATTCAGTTTTTCAATGTTGCAATTCCACTGGGCATCCACCATGTCGTAGGTCGGAATGCGGCCAGTGAATTGCGGCGAGCCTTCAAAGATGAAACCTTCGATCCACTTGTACGTCACGTTGAAACCCGTGCGCTTCAGTTTGCCGATGGGCAGGTCGCGCGCCGACAAGCCGACGTTGAACTTGTGCTCGGGGGTGTTGAATGCCGGGATAATCGGGTCGTCGACGTCCAGTTTGTTCAGTTTGTTCCAGGAGTAGTTGCCGCTGACCTGGTAGAAGTCGCCGAAATAGTAATTCAGGCCGATATTAAAGCCCTGCGTGGTCACCTGGTTGGTCGAATTGGCCGATACGCGGTACACGCGGATGCTCGACGGGTTGAGCACGCCTTGTGAAATCTCGGCGTCGATACCGATGTTATAGCCGATGAAGGCGTTGTAAATATTGAAATAGTAGCCTGCGTCGACGTACAATTTGTCGAAGAGGGTGGTGCGGTAGCCCAGTTCAAAGGTTTTGACTTTTTCCGGCTGGATCGGCGGCGCGTTGAAATACTGGAACAGGTTGTAATTGTTCGCTTTCAGGCCGTCCTGGAACGATTCCAGGCTGATCAGGTTTTCAAACCCGTTGAGGTTGCCCAGCAGGGTGGCGCGGCCCACATTGAGGCGCAGATACTGGTCGGTCAGCGTCGGGTTGCGGATAGCCGAGGAGAACGAGAAGCGCAGGAAGTTTTTGGCATTGGGCGTATAAACCACCGAGGCGGCTGGCGTAACCAGCCAGTTGAAATTCTGGTTTTTATCCACGCGCACCGTGCCCGACAGGATAAACCGGTCGTTGAGAATCTTTTTGTCCACACCGGTGTAGAAGCCGAATTCCCAGTTGGTGATTTTGCGGTACGAAGAGTCGATCACTTCGCCGTTGGGGCCGAAGGTACGATTCAGGGTATCGGAGAAAATGGTGCCCTCGGAGCGCGGGGTGTACAGACGGTAGTTGCCGCCCACGACCCAGCGTTCGAGCCAAAGCGGTTCGAATTGGTATTCGCCGTGTACGTGATACAGCGCCGATTTGTCGAAGAAACGGGTGCCGCCGGCTTCCCCCGATTTGGTGCGGGTGATACGGTCAAATTCGCGCTGAAACTCCGGCGATCCGGGTTGGAAATAATCGGAGGTTTTCGTGTCGGGGCGTGTGGATTCCTGGTTGGCGAATTCCAGTGCGGCGGCATGCCAGGCGGCAAGCGTATCCCGGTAAGTCGTAAACCATTGGGTCGCCGCGGCGTCGTCGAATGTAAAGGTGAATGTCACCGGATCGAATACCAGTTGCGGATAACCCAGCGCCGTCATACGGCCCGCGTAGTTTTGATCAGCCCAGAAATCGGTGTAGTCGCCCCGGAAAAGGTCGTTGCTTTTTGCGGCGTCCTGCAGACGAAGGGCGGTAAAGTAGGGGTCGTAGGAGTCGCCGGCGTCTTCGTGGGTGGCGTAGGCGCGGATGAAGTACTTGTCTTTTTTGCGCAGTTCGAGGCGGTTCTGGAAGAACAGGATGTTGCGCAGACTGAACCGGTTGTCGCCCTGGTACACCGTGGTGCCGCTGCCGAAGTTGGAGGCCACGATCAGTTCGGGCGATTCAAAGTCTTGGGCGGGGTTGAGGCGGAAATGGAAAGCGGCGCTGGCCTTGTAGTTGCGGGTATTGTAATCCACCAGGTCGATCTCGTTGTAGCCCGAGCGGTGGTATTGCTGCAGGCCGTAGAACTGGGCCCAGGCCGATTCGCCCGTGGCGTCGAAGCCGGCGTAGTATTCGTCGCCGTAGCGGTTGACGGCATCGTAGCGGCCCGGGTTTTGCAGCGGCGTGTAGTAACGGCCGGCCTCGGTACCGTCGACGGGCTGGTAGTTGTCGGCCACCCAGTCGTAGGCGCGGAGGTAGAAAAAGTTGAGTTTGTAGGCAAAAACGTCGTTGCCGGCCTTGTTTTGAAAGGCGTCGGCCCAGCGGATGGCGCCTTCGAACAGGTCGCGTTCGCCGCCCTTGACCGAGGCGGTAAGGCCTTTGTGGATAAAGGGGTCTTTGGTTTTGATACTGATGACCCCGTTGAAGGCGTTGGGGCCGAAGAACGGTCCGCTGGCGCCGGCCACGAGTTCAACGCCGTTGGCGTCGAGTTCGGAAGCGCCCAGGAAGTTGCCCAGCGAGAAGTTGAGGCCCGGCGCCTGGTTGTCGACCCCGTCGATGATCTGGAGCGAACGCACGGGGCTGGTGGAGTTGAAACCCCGCATGTTGATGATGGTAAAACCCAGCGAAGCGGTAGTCAGGTCGACGCCTTTAAGGTTGCCCAGGCCGTTGTAAAAACTCACGGCAGCGGTTTCTTTGATCGCGATGGCATCGAGGTTTTCGACGGTGAGGGGCGCCGATTTCTGGCGCTCGTCGATGCGTTGGCCGCGAATGACGGCCTCCTCGATCACGATAGTATTGGTTTCGAGTTTAATGGAAACTCGTTCGTCGGCGTTTTCAACCCGTACTTCCTGGGCGAGGTAACCGGTGTACGAGATTTTGAGGGTAGCTGGCAGCGCCGGTACTTTGACGGTGAAGTTGCCTTCATAGTCGGTGACGGCGCCGCCTTCGACGCCCACGATTTGTATTGCCGCACCAATCAGGTCTTCGCCGGTAACGGCGTCCTGCACTTTGCCGCGCAGGGTAACCTGGGCAAGCGAAATGCCGGAAAACAGGAGAAGGAACAGATTGACCGTCAAAAATTTGTAGAGTAGCTTCATACGCATAACCGTTTGACTTCAGGAAGAAAACTAAACGAAACAAGGTTCTTTTTGAAACACTGTTTGTTTCGCAAAAGAAGAAAGAAAATTTGATTCCAAATTAAAAATACGCCCTTTGAGCCAAAGTGTACAATACGTTGGGGATACGAGGATTTGAGGATGCGAGGATTTGAGGATACGGGCAGCAAATGGGCGCAATCAACTGGATCAGGTACCTTGAAACGATTATTGACGAATTTGGATTCAAGCCTCTTCCTTCAGGATATATCCCTGGCCAAACAGCGTGTGAATCAGTCGTTTGTCGAACCCTTTGTCGACCTTGTTGCGGAGATAATTGACATACACTTCCACGACGTTGGTGCCCGTATCGAAATCGACGTCCCAAACTTTTTCCGAAATTTCAACTTTGGACAGCACCTTGCCGGGATGGCGCATGAGGAATTCGAGCAGGGCGAATTCGCGGGGCGTCAGGTTGATGGTTTTGCCGGCGCGCCGCACGAGGCGGGTGTGCTGATCGAGTTCGAGGTCGGCCATGCGCAGCACCTGTTCGGCCTGGAAAACGGCCGCGGGCCGGCGGGCCAGGGCTTTCACGCGGGCCATAAATTCGCGAAATTCGAAAGGTTTGGTCAGGTAATCGTCGGCGCCCGCTTCGAGGCCGCTCACCTTGTCGTCGGTTTCGCCCAGCGCCGAAAGCAACAGGATGGGCGTTTTGAGGCCCTGGCGACGCAGTTGACGGCACAGTTCGAGGCCATTGACGCCCGGTACGATAATGTCGGACACGATGACGTCGTAATCGTTCTGGAGGGCCAGCCGCCGCCCCGTGTCGCCGTCGTAAGCCATATCGACCGACCACTGATGCTCTTCCAGCCCCTGCCGTAGCGACCGGATGGTTTTTACTTCGTCTTCGATAAGGAGGATTCGCATGTTGGGGAGGATGGCCGTATGCTAGCAAAGTTACGAAGGGAAATGGAGCCAAAGAGAAAAGTTAGCGGGCCCTGAAACAGTTTCGGGAGAAAAGCCAGCCTACCTCCTTAAAATCTTTTCCATCGCTTTACCCCTGGCCAGTTCGTCTACCAACTTGTCCAAATACCGAATCTGTTGCATCAGTTTGTCTTCGATTTCTTCGACACGGTATCCACAGATCACACCGGTGATTTTAGAAACGTTCGGATTGATCTGCGGCGCCTGTGCAAAAAAGGTTTCAAAACTGACTTTTTCATCAATTTGCCGCTCCAATGACTGCTGATTATAGCCTGTGAGCCAAAAAATAAGAGTATCCACCTCTTCTTTTGTACGACCTTTTTTTTCCGCTTTTTGAATGTAGAGCGGATAGACGCTTGCGAACGACATTTTGAAAACTCTGGTGTTGTCCATTGGTCAAGAATATTTTTCCGGCTTTTGAAGGTACAAGATTAAACCCTCTTTTTCAAAAATCAAGATCGCCTACCTTCGCCCCATGCCGACCCTCAGTACCCGCCAGCTCGCCCAACGCCTCGAACGGCTGGAAAAGGAAGAACTGGTACAGGAAATCCTGAAAATATGCTCGCGCTTCCGCGAAGCCAAGCAGTATTGTCAGATGGAATTTGGCGATGCCCCACACCAGGAAGCGCTGCTGACGGCTTGCAAGGAGAAAATCGTCAAACATTTTTTCCCCGAACGCCGCTCCCGCCGGCACCGGGCACGCACGAGCCGCCTGAAAAAGATCACCGGCGACTTTAAAAAAATCGCCGTCTTTCCACACCATCTGGCTGATGTGCTGCTCTGCTGGCCCGAACAGGCCGTGTTGTACCTCGAACAGCGCGGCTACGTCAAGGACACGTTTTTCCCGCCAACCTTGACGGCTTTCGAGGAAGCCTGCCGCCTGATCGCCGACAATGATCTGCATGAGTATTTTCATGCCCGCATCGAAGCGCTGTTGCAAACGGCGGGCGCCCTGCGCGGTCGTCAGGATTTTGCGGCCGCACTGGCCGGCGCCGCAACCCGGAACGGATGTTGAAGGGAATATTTGTTTGGGAGAACAGATGTTGAACGCAAAACAATCCCCCTTCAAGGAAAAAAACAGCGTCTGCCTTTGCCGCTCATCAAAAAGCGCCATACCTTCGCCCTCCCGTATCCGGAGCATAGCTCAGTCGGTTTAGAGCGCACGCTTCACACGCGTGAGGTCGTAGGTTCGAATCCTACTGTTCCGACCCAAAATCAGGGGCTAAATATCTGACAAACAGATTTTTAGCCCCTGTTTCTTTTGCGCTTCCTACCGAATCAGGGTAAGTTCTCCCTGAAAACGTTCCAGCCGCCCGTCGAAAAAGATTACCTCTGCCGACCAGAACAGGACGTCGGATGGAAATGCCCGGCCGTTGCGCGAGCGGCCATCCCAACCCAGTGCTGCGTCGTTGGGTGGCAGATTGACGCCGAGGTACACCTCCTCGCCCCAGCGCGACCAAATGCGCAGCGAACGCACCTGATCCACACAGGGGTCGCAGAGCAGATAAAAGGTATCGTTGGTGCCGTCGGCGTCGGGGGTGAATGCCGTCGGCGCGCGCACTTCACAACTATCGTCGACGTACAGGATAATATCGTCGCTCCCGGTGCAGCCGTTGGCGTCGGTGACGACGACGGTGTAGGCGACCGCTTGCAACGGCCTGACCACCGGGTCGGGGCAATCGTCGCAACTCAAAAAGCCGGGCGCCGACCACGCATATTGGTACGGCGCTGCGCCGCCGCCGACCAATACGTTCAGGGCAAGTTCAGCCCCGATTTTCAGGGTGGTATCGGCCGGTAATTGTACTTGTACGGGCGGGAAAATGTCGATGATGGTCGTCAACAGGAGATCGCAGCCTTCCGGCGTGACGATATCGAGCAGAAAACTGGTGTCGACGGTGTTGGGCAAAGGAATGCCCAGGTATTCGAGCGCAGCGCCCCGGCAAATCTGGGTGTCGAGCACGGCGCCCAGCAGCAAGGGACTGACGCGAACGGTATCGGTGCTCAGGCAGCCGTCGGCATTGCGCGCCGTGACGACGTAATTGACGATTGCCGCCGGATAAACAGTGATCGTTTCGCAGGTATCGCAGCCAAGCAGGGCGCCGGGCGACCATTCCCAGGACTCGAAGTTGTCGGGCAATTCAAAAGTGGTGCCTTCCAGCCGGCATACCACCCGGTTGGGGCCCAGATCGAGCTGGGTGCCCGGATCGATAGTTATTTTGATGGTATCGGTCTGCGTATTGCCGCAGGCGTCCCACACGGTAACCCAGTAGGCGCCGGGGAACGAAGTGGTGAGCGTTTGCTCGGGCGTGCCGTCCTGCCAGCGGTACCGCTCGAAACCGGCTCCCGCATCGAGCTGGAACACACCGTTTTCGCACACTTTGATGTCGGGGCCGAGGTTGAGCGCCGGAGCCTCGTCGGCGGTGACGGTGACAAACAGGGTATCGGTTTTCAGCCCGCAATCGAACCAGACCTTTGCCACAAGGCGGTAGACTCCGGTATCCTGAAATTGAACAACGTAATTCTGAATATTGAACAATCCGCCTGAACCGCCGCTCAGTTCCCAGGCAATGGAGTCGGCGCCGATGCAAAGGGCGGAGTTTTTTAAAACATAAATACTCTGCGCCGGCAGCCCGCAAAGCGAGTCGGGCCCTTGTATTTCAACTCTTTCCCTGGGTACAGCCAATCCGGGGGCGATGCAGGGCAGCCCGTATCGCACGCGGCCGGAACCCAGGGGTTGTGCATTGGCCTGATATTGGCAAGCCGAACCGGCCTGGTCGGGCTGAAAGATCACGTCGAGCGCATCGGCGGGAGCGCCGGCGCCCGTGGCGATGTATATTTTGCCGTTGGGGCCCGTTTGCAGCGCGCCGAAACGCGGCGTGGCGCTATTGGCCAGCAATACCCGCGATTGGGCGATGGCTTGCGCGCTGCCGGCCTGCAGGTCGTATTGATACAATCGGGTAGGGGTAGCGACGTACAAAAAGCGGTCGTTGGGCGAAAATTCGAGGGCATAAACGCCTGCCAGATCGTTCTGCCGGATCGAAGCGAAGGTCGACATGCCGCCAAGCGCCGGATCGAATTCAAAAAGGTCGAAGCCGGCGGAATTGGGCAAGGCATCGGCCAGCAGGGTGCCGGCGTGGTTGAATTTCATTTGGGCAACGACGTTGTTTCCGAACGTATTCTGGTCCAGCTCGCCGATGTCGATGCTGAATGACTGGGTGGCAATGTTGTTGGCGGCATTGATCTCAAAAACAAAAAACTGCTCAACGTTTCTCCGCTTGCGCAACACCCACCAACTGTCGATGCCTGTGCAGGCACGGGTTGCAGCCACTTTGTCGCTCACCGGGGTCAGGTCGGCGATCTGGTTTTTTTGCAATTGGTCATTGACTATCCTGACATCTCCCAGGCCTTGGTCCCGCCCCAGATCGATTTCTGTGTAATAAGGATTGAAATTGGTGCTTGTATTGGCATGCTGGAGGCTGAAAACCGAACTGCTGAGCGGAATCAGCATGTTGGCCAGCGATGTATTGACGCCTGCAATACCGGTCCCTTCGGGCAGCGGCTGGTGGTTGCGGTTGAAGATCGTTTCGCCGTCGGTGTACAACAACAGGTTGCCGCCCGCATCGCACATCACGCCGGTTGCGCCGGGACTGTCGGTTGCCCCGTCGGTGAGTACACTGGGCGGGTCGGTGGAAAAATCAAGCCCCGCGTGGATGCCGAAATACCAGATGCGCGCCTGTTCGCCGTTGCAGGCAATACACAAGCAGGCGGGATCGACGCAGTCGGAGAGGTTGTCGTAGTCGTCGCTGCGGCCGTTGCCGCAAATTTCGAAGCAGGGAGAATTACACAGGTAGCCGACATCGCTGAGTGTCGCGGCAGATGGCGCGGCCGTGTTGTTTTGCATAAAAAGCGGGCTGGAGTACGGGGTCCAGTTGAATGGTACGGTGCTGATATCGGTCAAATCATCTTCTTTGATTGAAATGCCGAAATCCTGTCCGCAACGCGACCCCGCATCGCCTGTGGCGGCCTCGTAACGGGCCAGGAAAATACCGCCCGGATTGACATTTTTCCCGACCAAAAACACCGATCCGTTTTGCTCCACGGCCAGATTTCTGCCCACGTCGTGCCTTCCGTAGGTATGGCGCACCCACATTAAACGGCCGTATTGATCTGTTTTAAGCAGAAAATCGCGGGTCACGACATAATACCCGTCGGCGCCGGCGACCAGTCCTTGCGTGACGAACACCGTGCTGGATGTGTTTTGATTGTTGATGGTAAATCGCCGTGCCCAGATGACCTGACCGCTGGGGGCGATTTTGACCAGCGCCATTTGGTTGCTCAGCAAACCGGGCGTCGTATCGAAGCGGCCGTGCAGGCAAATGACCAGCGAATCGGCATCGAAAACGAAGTCGGTCGCTTCGAGATAGGGCGTGCCGACGGAGGCGATTTCCAGTTTTAGCAAT
>JADZFP010000454.1 GCA_020849825.1 Saprospiraceae bacterium | reverse complement strand
TGTTTTTTCACTTCTTTCGCCCAGGTATCCTTCAGCGTTACCGAGCGGTTAAACACCAGTTTTCCACCACCCGAATCCGGGTCGGCGCAGACATACCCCAGCCGGGTGAACTGGAAGCGGTCGCCGGCCTGCGCTTGTGTCAAAGCAGGTTCCACCACGGCATTTTGTATAATCTCCAGTGAATGGGGATTGAGCGATTTTTTGAAATCTTCCTCCGCGGCAGGGTCTTCCAGTTGGAAAAGCCGGTCGTACAGGCGTACTTCCGCCGTCTGGGCATGGGCGGCGGAAAGCCAGTGAATGACGCCCTGTACTTTCAAGCCGCTGGTATCCTGGCCCGAGCGGCTCTCCGGAACGTAGGAACATTGCAACTCGCTCACCTTGCCCTGCGCATCCTTTATACAGGCATCGCAACGAATGATAAAAGCCGACTTTAGCCGCACCATGCCACCCGGCGACAGGCGGAAATACTTGGGCGGCGGGTTTTCCATAAAATCATCCTGCTCGACGTACAATTCCCGTGAAAACGGCACGGTACGTTTGCCGGCTTCGGGGTCTTCCGGATTGTTCTCCGTTTCGAGCCATTCTACTTCAACTTCCGGGAAGTTGGTGATCACCACCTTGAGCGGACGGAGCACGGCAAAACGGCGAAGGGCTCGTTTGTTCAGGTCTTCCCGAAGGCAAAATTCCAACAGGCTCACGTCGATGATGTTCTCCCGTTTGGCCACGCCCACCCGCCGCGCAAATTCCCGGATACTTTCCGGCGTATAACCGCGCCGGCGCAAGCCGCTTATCGTAGGCATGCGCGGGTCGTCCCAACCGTTCACGTGTCCTTCCTGTACTAATTGCAGCAATTTGCGTTTGCTCATCACCGTATAGTTCAGGTTCAGGCGGGCAAATTCGTATTGTTTGGAGGGGAAAATACCCAGTTGTTCGATAAACCAGTCGTACAGGGCACGGTGCGGGATAAACTCGAGGGTGCACACGGAATGGGTGATCCGCTCGATGCTGTCGCACTGGCCGTGCGCCCAGTCGTACATGGGATAGATGCACCAATCATCGCCCGTGCGATGGTGGTGCGCATGTTTGATCCGGTACAGATACGGGTCGCGCAGGTGCATATTGGGCGACGCCAGGTCGATTTTGGCGCGCAACACGCAGTGGCCATCCGGAAATTCTCCTTTTTTCATACGCTCGAACAGGGCCAGGTTTTCTTCCGGCGACGTGTCGCGGTATTTGGTGGGAGTACCGGGCACGGTGGGCATACCTTTCGCGGCAGCGATTTCATCGGGTGTGGAAAAATCCACGTATGCCTTGCCGGCGCGGATCAATTGAACCGCCCACTCATACAACTGCTGAAAATAATCGGAGGCGTACAACACCTGATCCGGTTCGAAGCCCAGCCAGCGTACGTCGGACAGGATGCTGTCCACGTATTCCTGCTCTTCTTTGGTCGGATTGGTATCGTCGTAGCGCAGGTTGCATTTGCCGGCGTACTTTTGGGCAAGACCGAAATTCAGGCATATACTTTTGGCGTGGCCGATATGAAGGTAACCGTTGGGTTCGGGTGGAAAACGGGTTTGAACGCCGCTATGCCGGCCGGTACGGAGGTCTTCTTCGATGATTTCTTCGATAAAATTCAGCGGTTCATTACCGGGAGACGGATGCTCTGCGTTCATGTGATTGTCGATAAAATTTTGCAGGCGCAAAGAAACGAACGTTTAGCCAAGTAATTACGGTTCCCCGGTATTTTAGAACAGCCCGGTTACTTTTCCGTTGACATCGATATCGATTTTTTCCGCCGAAGGCGCCTTGGGTAGCCCAGGCATGGTCATAATATCGCCGCAGATCATCACGATAAATTCTGCCCCGGCCGCCAGCCGCACTTCCCGGATATTGACCACGTGGTTGGACGGCGCGCCGCGCAGTTTCGGATCGGTGGAGAAGGAATATTGCGTTTTGGCCACACACACGGGGTAATGCCCGTAATCTTCCTGTAGTTTTTTAATGCGGTTGCGCACGTCCGTATCGGCGGTGATGTCGGTAGCGCCGTAAATTTTGGTGGCGATCGCCTTCATTTTTTCCCATAAGGGCTGATCGTCTTCATACACGAAGTGAAAGTCGGCCTTTCCGTTTTCGGTCATATTCACCACGGCGCGGGCGAGGTCTTCGGCGCCTTTACCGCCTTCGGCCCAGTGTTTGGAGACGACGACCGGCACGTCGTAGGGCGCAAGTTTTTGCCGCAACAGATTGATTTCGGCCTCGGTATCGTAAGTGAAGTGGTTGATCGCCACCACGCAGGGCAGGCCAAAGTGTTTGCGGATGTTTTTAACGTGGCGTTCGATATTGGGAAAACCTTTTTCCAGCGCTTCCAGGTTTTCCTGGTTGAGTTCCTTTAGATCGGCTCCTCCCTGGTATTTCAAGGCTCGCATCGTGGCTACCAGTACCACGGCGTCGGGCCGGAGGCCGGATTTCCGGCATTTGATGTCGATGAATTTCTCCGCGCCGAGGTCGGCGCCGAAGCCGGCCTCGGTAATCACGTAGTCGGCCAATTTGAGGGCGCTTTTTGTAGCAGTGACCGAGTTGCAACCGTGCGCAATGTTGGCAAACGGCCCGCCGTGAATGAACGCCGGCGTATGTTCGAGGGTTTGCACCAGGTTGGGTTTGATGGCGTCCTTGAGCAACACGGTCATGGCGCCGTGGGCATTCAGGTCGCGGGCGCGAACGGGTTGGCGGTCGCGGGTGTATCCGACCACAATGTTGCCGAGGCGTTCTTTGAGATCGGACAGGGAAGTAGCGAGGCAAAAGATGGCCATTACTTCGGAAGCCACCACGATATCGAAGCCGTCTTCGCGGGGGTAGCCGTTGGAAATGC
>JADZFP010000453.1 GCA_020849825.1 Saprospiraceae bacterium | reverse complement strand
TGCGTATTGACGCGAAACAAACGCGCCTGAATGCGTTCCCAGGCCCAGCGCTTTTGTTTTTCGGCATTGGCCAGTTTGATTTCCTGCATACCGTTGACCAACTGAATCAGGGTGTTCTGATTTTCGGCCATTTGCTCGAATTTCCGGTAATCCAATATCCTGCGCCGGTGCATAAACAGGGCGATCCAGCCAAAATACAGCGCAGCGGCGCCGAAAAAGATCCAGAAAATCAGGGCATTGTAAAAAAGAAGTACAAACCCGAAGACCGCCAGACTCACCACGGAAAACAGGGTAACCAGCGATGAGGACGTCAGGAACCGTTCGACGCGCTCGTTGTCGTAAATGCGCTGTAGCAGATCGCCGGTCATC
This sequence comes from Saprospiraceae bacterium, assembly GCA_020849825.1. Taxonomy (GTDB): domain Bacteria; phylum Bacteroidota; class Bacteroidia; order Chitinophagales; family Saprospiraceae; genus M3007. The sequence goes on along the minus strand of JADZFP010000453.1, from coordinate 2,891 downwards.
TTGGCATCGAAAAATGCCATGGGCAGCCGCATGAGCTTGATCAGGAAATCGGATACCAGATTGATATTGACGCGGGTACCGATGTTGAGCAAAATCCAGCCGCGTATAAATTCGACGGCTACCTGGCTGACAAACAACATGCCCTGGGCGCCCAGGATGAGGTACACGAAATTGGGGTCGCTGAGCTGAACGCCCTTGTCGACCAAAGCTTGCATCAAAAAAGGAAAGACCAACTGGATAAAACTGCCGAGCAACAACCCGATACCAAGCTGCCAAATCAGTTTTTTGTAGCGGTGCAGATAGGCCCACAGAAATGCAAACCCCGTGCGGCTTCGTTTCTCGCCTTCGCGGTCGAAAAAATCGGGGGTCGTTTCGAGCAGCAGGACGATGCCCTGCGCTTCATAATTGGTAACGTCGCTGATCCAGCCGTTGAGAAACTCCTGCTCAGTGAGCCGCAATTTGCCGACTTTGGGGTCGGCTACCCATACCTTGCCGTTGGCAATGCGGTATACCACCACAAAGTGGTTTTGTTCCCAGTGCGCGATCAGGGGCAGCGGCAGGTCTTTTTTGAGACGGCCGAAGCCCACCTTGGCGCCCAGGGTGCGCAACCCGATCCGTTCGGCGGCATCCGACAGACCGATCATGGTGACGCCCTGGCGGTCGAGATAGGTCAGTTCGCGCAGGTATTCCAGCGAATAATGCCGCCCGTAATGCCGGGCTACCATCCGCAGGCAACTGGCGCCGCAGTCGGAGGCATCGTGCTGTTTGTAAAAAGGAAAATTATCGAGAAGAAGCATGGTGATCCAGGTGACAAGGGCTCATTACAATGCAAATCTACCCTTTTTTGTCAGAGTTCCCGAATCCAAATGTTGCGATAGCTCACCAGATCGCCGTGGTCCTGCAGGCGAATCGGGGCTTTCCCGTGCGCTTCATTTTTGGGCAATCCGATGTATTCCGTGGTGCCTTTTATTTCGACGTTGGACTGGATCAGAATGCCGTTATGAAACACCGTGAGCCGCCCGGGGGCAACCAGCATACCGTCGGTGTTGAAGCGGGGGGCGGTAAACAGGATGTCGTAACTCTGCCATTCGCCGGGCGGCCGGCAGGCATTGACGAGCGGAATGTGCTGCTTGTACACGGCGCCGCATTGCCCGTTGGAGTAGGTACGGTTTTGATACGAATCGAGCACTTGCACTTCGTAGCGGTTTTGTAAAAAAACGCCGCTGTTGCCCCGGCCCTGGCCTTCCCCTTTTACGACGACCGGTGTGCGGAACTCAATATGGAGCTGGCAGTCGCCAAACGACCGCTGGGTAATAATATCTCCGGCGCCCGGCTTAACGGTCATGCTGCCGTCGGAGTTGATCGTCCAGGCCGCCGCTGAGGAGTCTTTGCCGCTGTACCACTCCGAAAGCCAGCTGCCGTCGAAAAGCACGATCGCATCCTCGGGCGGGGCCATGCTGACGGGTTTGCCCGGTGCGACGACGCGCGGTTCGGGCGTCCAGACTTCGGTGGCTTTCGGGTCGGTGATCTGCGCGCGGCTTTGTATCGCCAGAGCAGTTAGTAAAAGAAGTGCGCTTAACTTTTTCATTTTCAAACGTATATCGTCAAGGTTTGGTCAACACGAATTCGTTGTAACCTTTAATTAAACTCTGGTAAAAAAGTTTGCCCTGGGCGGCGTAACCGAATTTGGTATAATGCACCGAATCGCTGCTCATCAGTCCGCTGGTTTTCCAGCGTTGGGCGGAGTTTTCGCCGCCGCTGAGGCTGAACAGGTCCCAGCAGGCGTAGCCTTTATCTTTGGCATAACGGACAATCGTAGCGCTTACATCGGGCATGTACGGGTTGAAACCCTTGCCCCGCAAGTAGGAATCGGCCGGCGTTGTGAACAGGAAGCAGGCATCGGGCGCTTGCTCGCGCAATTGCCCGACCAGTTCGTCGATCTGACGGTAAAAAGTGCGGGACTCCATCCGCCCCTGCGCCTCATTGGTGCCAAAAGAGAGGATAATCAGGTCGGGCTTCAAGGCGCCTACCTCGGAGGCAAAGTATTTGGCGCGGGCGAAGTCGAGGTATTTGCCGCCGTTGACGCCGATGGAATGGTACAGCACGCCGGAGAGTTCGTTTTCCAGTTCGATGCCGTCGAGTGCCAGGTTGTTCTGGCGCGCGTCGGTGCGGATTTGTTTCAGGGTAAACTGTCCCACCGGCCGGTCGAAATAAAAAGAACTGGTGTATTCGTCTTCCAGAAAGAGCTGCGCCTTCTGGTTGGTGAGGTCGTCGCTGATTTCGATTTGAGGCGTTTCGGGTGTTTTTTTATAAAAAAGGGTGACTTTGGTAAAAAGCCGGGTCTCGGCAGTGGCCGTATCGCGCAGTCTGAACGTAAGGTCGCAGGCGCTGTTGGCGGTTTCCAGCACGAAGCCGGAGATGCCGTAAGGCGTTTCTTCATCCAGATTGCGCTGGCAATTGGAAGAACGCCAGCTACGACAATTGCTTTCGACGAGAAAATCGCGGGGGCCGTTGGAACCGGCCAGTTTGTACGGAAAAATCATGCCCCGACCGGCATCGCCGAAGTGGAATTGCAGGCGCGAACGCAGTTCCTGGGTCAGGTAGTTGCCCAGAATATGCGAATCGCCGATATGGACGATGTTAACCTTTTGCCCGCCCCGGGTGCGCTGAACATAGAGTTTGTGGAATACGGGATCGAGATGATGGCGGTTCTCAATCTCGTTGTTGTCGAATTGCAGGAAACCGTAACCCACCGTGTCCTTGGGTGTAATTTCGATCTGTGGCGGCCTGAATTGCGACTGGCATTGGCTGATCATCAGGACGCTGAACGCCAGACTGGCAAACAGGCGCAACCTTACGACGGGTATTCGGGTCAGAGCCGGCAGGGAGGA
>JADZFP010000452.1 GCA_020849825.1 Saprospiraceae bacterium | reverse complement strand
GCGGAAATAGCGTCGCTGATATCGAACGCCGTGGCCCACATATCGGTACGGCGGTGTTTGGTAGCCCAGTCGGCAGGAATCCAGATGTCCCCTTTTACCGAGGTCACGCATTTCCCGCACTGGTTGAGTTTGCGACCCTGGGTATTGTAAAACTGGCCGCTGTAAGCGGGTGGGCGGTTTTGTGCGCCATCGGCAGCGCTGATGGAGATTTTCAGCGCATCGCTGCCTCCGATAGTACCCGAACTGAATCCGGCGGGCGGATAGCGGTCAGGATACCAGGCGCCATCAACGTTGGTCGGAGAAAGTACCGGATTCACGTTGAAGGTCTCGTTGAGCAAATTGCATTGCGCTTTGACTTCTTCTGTCGAAAGAGTCACCAATCCCGCGATCAGGCCAAAGACAAGAAAACTTCCCATAAGGCGATGACTGAAGGAGGCGATGCGATTTTGCGCATTGGAGGATGCGTCGGAAGACACCGGGGTAAATACAAAACCTTTCATAAAAAACAGATTAACTGACGGTAAACTCGATATCTGAGTAATAATGATGATTATTGAAAGCAGTATTTTGATTTTTCTATAAAACTAACAACAGGTTCAATACACTCTCTGCCCGACGATGATATTCGCTGGCAATGCAGATGCATCAATAAACCGTTGAGCCGACTGACCAGTCGACGCAAACAATAGGGTTAGCGACAAAGTGAACCGGCGTCATCCGCCGGACTGATCGGAAATGGGAACGTTGAGGAGAGAAGAGCGCCCAGGCGCAAATGGTGAGGAATTGATCCTTTGGCAGTTTCTATGGGCAAACTTGTCTCACGGGATTTTTTGGATTAAAAAATACATGTCAAAACAAATAAGGATTGATTACGTAACCTTATTCGTCTTTACCTAAGCTAAGGTAATAGTGTGTCAATTGTTTGGTATTTTCTTATAAAATTTTAATTGTTTAAAAAAGGCAAGACGCGTTAAAACGTTGTTATTGGCCACTTAACAGCGTTTTTACAAAATAAAAATTTGGACCTTGATGAAAATTTAATTTCCACGGCCTGCCGGCGGCAACCCTGGGACCGGATGTCCATCCGCCCTACCGCGTCATTAATCGAAAAAATCTTCGAGTGCTTCCAAATTACACTGCCGCAACTTGGGGTAACGCTACCTTTGATGTGTCCAACCCCGGAAGCATTTATTTTCTACCATCCATCTGATTGCCAATGCCTTTCAGCGAAATACTCAGTATGGCCCTGCGCAACATACGCGCCAACATGTTGCGCGCAGTGCTCACCCTGCTCATCATTGCTTTCGGCATCATGGCGCTGGTGGGTATTCTGACCGCCATCGACGCGATTGCCTATTCGCTCAACGACAATTTTTCAGGTCTGGGCGCCAACTCGTTCAGCATCAACCGCAAATGGGAAGAGGTGTCGAGTAAAAAACGCGGGCGGCGCCAGAAAGTCAGCGAACCCATTTCATTCAAACAGGCTATCGAATTCAAAGAGCGGTACCAGTTTCCCGCCAAGGTGTCGGTCTCTTTCTGGGCCAACAACCTCTCGACAGTCAAGTACGCCGATAAAAAAACCAACCCCAACATCGGTCTGGTGGGCATCAACGAAAACTACTTCGACGCCAAGGGTATGGAAGTGGAATTCGGCCGCGCTTTTTCCCGCACGGAGATCGAAGACGGCCAGGCCAAATGCGTGCTGGGCCGCGACCTGGTGAAAACACTGTTCGACGACAAACCCGACAAGGCGCTCGATCAGATCATTTCGGTCAACGGCGAGCGCTACCGCGTGATCGGGGTACTGAAAAAGAAAGGCGCCGCGATGGGCAGCAGCAACGATCGCGCGGTGTACGCGCCGCTGGTCAACGTGAAAGGCCGCTACGGCACCGAAGACACCGACTACGACCTTATGGTGGCCGTCACCAATACCGTCGACATAGAAACGGCCAAAGCGGAAGCCACCGGGCTTTTCCGCCAGATTCGCGGCCTGCGACCGGGTGAAGACGAAGACTTCGAGATATTCGCCAGCGACAGTCTGGTGGCTATTTTGAAAGAAAACACCACCACGCTCCGCCTGGCCACCATCGCCATCGGGCTGATGACCCTGCTGGGCGCCGCGATCGGGCTCATGAACATCATGCTGGTGAGCGTGACCGAACGCACCCGCGAAATCGGGATTTACAAGGCCCTGGGCGCTACCCGCCGGAGTATCCTGCTGCAGTTCCTCACCGAGGCGATCATCATTTGCCAGATCGGCGGTATCGTAGGTATCCTGCTCGGCATCCTGGTGGGCAATATCGTGACCCCGATGCTCGGCGGCAGCTTCCTGATCCCCTGGGGCTGGATGTTTTTGGGCTTTACGCTTTGTATGATCGTCGGGATCGTGTCGGGTTTTTACCCGGCCATGAAAGCCGCCCGGCTCGACCCTATCGAATCGCTGCGCTACGAATAAATGGAACCCTGGGAACTCGATTTCGAATGGTTGCGCGTGCAACACATCGTCCGCAAGGCCATGCGGCGCGAGCAATTGCCTGACCTGAACACCGTTTTGTTTCTCGTCGGCATACAGGAGCTCGGTCGTTGGAAAAAAGGCTTTTCCAAAGAAGAGAAACAGGACCTGATGCACATCGCCGTGTGCCGCCTGCTCAGCTACGAAGGTTATTTTGAGTTTGTCGGCCGCGACGCCGACGGCTGGCCGCACTGGCGCCAGGTTCTGGAGATGCCGCGCCGGGACACCACCGCACAGGAAACCCTGCTCAAAATACTTGCCGTGCGGTATTTTAAGGAACTCGAAGTTGAAAATGGCGGGTTTAAAACGGAATAACGACGCTATGCCCAGGCTCGCACCGCTCTTATGTCCCCTGTTAGTTCTGCTTGCGGCTTGCAGCGCCGGAAAAGGGTTTATCTGCCGCGGATGAAGCCATACAACTGGCTTCGCAACTCAACGACTCGGTCGCCTTGGCCCGCGGTTATTTTG